>NZ_JAMYOR010000046.1:0-52362 GCF_040319965.1 Mesorhizobium sp. M0830
TGAAACGCTTTCTCTTCATCAGTCCGTCCTTCAATCAAGGGCCGGACTCTAATCTCAGATGGAGGAAAAACTCAGTGGCAGGTCATAGACACTCCAGCTGAAATGACGCCCTTGACCCTGCCGCTCTGAGCGCAGCACCCGTGGCAGGCGGCGCTTCCATCGTTCACTTCGCGGCAAAGGCCGATGGCGCCTGAGGAAGTGATGAGGCCAGCGCAAACCAAAAACGTTTGCCTCGCGGCTTCGGTCCTCGGCCCTTGACTAGTTGGCGGCGATGTACAGGGATTTCCCGAGAGCCTACGTCGACCGTGCAAAGGCCTGCAACTGCTGAGTGAGAGGAGGGACGCTTGGACGAACACGATCCGAAGGAAGAGCTGATCGAGACGATTTTTCGCAACGGCACAATCACCGTCGTCGGCATTCTGCTTGCCTTTTCGCTCGGCTTCGTCACGCATTGGGCGGCGAACCCCATGCCATGGCGGCTCTACGACCTGTTCGCCGTTGTGCCGATCCTGGTCGGCATCACGTTGCAGTTGCGGGCGCTGTCCCTGCTACTCGACATGAGTTCGTTGCGCCGACCCATCTACGAACGCGCCAACCGCATCTTCATGGCCGGCCTTATCCTGACCGCGTGCGGCGTCGGGCTGGCCATCCTGCTCGATGTCTTCGCAATGTCGATGAAGGGCACGCTGCCCGGCGCTTGACGGCCTGTCCCTGCGCTTTGGAGCTGCCGCAATCGCCGACGCGACGCGTCAGATCCGAGGGTTCCTAGTGCTTTCCCTCAACCAGCGTCAGCCTTCTTCCCGAAGAATGCTTTCTCTAGATTGCATTAGCGGATGTTTAGAGCGTGGGCTTGCCGGAAATTACGTCTCGGTGGCATAACCCGCATAGCTTTTAGGGTGTTGCCAGGAAGACCGATTTGCGGGCGTGGATGGATAAATGCATTGGCGTCAGGAAGAGGCTCGGCAGGTTGCGTGCGCGCATTGCCGAACTGGAGCGCGATCTCGTGGCGATCACACCTCAGGGGCGCCATCGGCGTTTCGAAGCCGGACATGAACTTTGCAATGCGAAGTGCCGCCTGAAGCGTCTCGAGGAATGCATCGCTGAAATACCGGAGAAATGTGGCCGTTAGCGCAAGCTTCGCCGCTCTCAATCTTTGCCACGCGGTCGGCTGGTCGGCGGGCAACAGTTGCCGATCGTGCGGGTACTCTGTCCGGCAGAGACGCAAGGTTCTGCACTGTCCGTTCAGGAAGACTTCGTGCTGGTCTCCACAAGAGAAGTATTCTGGTGCAGAAGGTGCCCGATTAGCTATCGGAAAAAGGCGACATCGACGTGCAAATCGGGCGCCGCAGTGAGGTGTCCCCCCCAATGTCGGATTTTCGACAGGATCGTAAATCCGCCAACCCATTGTTTAATAAAATTTCCTTCTCTGGCACGGCCCATGCATGGGACTCTGCGAACGCATCAGCGAGACGTCGTCCATGATCATGCGCACCGAAAATGCCGTCGCCGCAGTGAAAACCGCGCACTCGCCTGCCATCAAGCCGCCGAAAGGCCGGCGCGTCATGGTCGAGGCGGGCGATTGCGCCGGCTTCAAACACCTTAGTGGGCCTGGAAAGCTCCTCGCGTGACGGCGAGGGGGCATCCAGACGGGCGGAAAGGAGAAACGTCGTTGCCCCACGTCGCCGGGCATCACCCGTCGATTGTCACCGCGCTGGAATGCTCGGGTCTACATGCGAAGACCCGAACGCGCAGGACAAATTCTCGCAAGCCCGGTCGGGACTGGGGCTCGAAGTCCGTGAGGGGAGGATAATGGCTATGGCCGATATTCGCCGCGAACAAGCCGCCTAGTGGGAAGACGCTATAGGAGGAAGCAGGTGGAGTTATCTTGCGTTGGGATCGGTGCTGGCCCGTCCAATTTGAGCCTTGCGTGTCAGATACACGAGCAAGTTGGGAAAGGGGCAGTGTTCCTGGATCGGCAGGTCGACTTCCGCTGGCATCCAGGCATCGCATTCGATTCCTCGGAGCTCCAGGTCAGCCACTTCAAGGACCTGGTCACTCTGGTGAATCCGCGATCAGCCTACACTTTCGTAAACTTCCTGCACGAGAACGGGCGTCTGTATCACTTCCTGAACGCACAGTTCGAAGCCGTGCTCAGAGTGGAGTTCGAACAATACCTGAACTGGGTCTTCCACAGGAACCCACTTGTGCGTGGCGGCGAGACAGTGCGCGAAATCCGCTTTGACGGCGAGTTTCAGGTGCGGACGGATAAGGCGGTTCTCGGCGCCAGAAACGTTGTGGTCGGCATTGGCAAGCAGGCGCAAATTCCGCCTCAATTTCAGGGCTGGGTTGGACGCAACCTGTTCCACTCATCGGTTTTACTGCACATCCACCCTGAGGTGCGGAGAAAGCATGTCTGCGTGGTCGGCGGAGGCCAGTCGGGAGCCGAGGTGATGTTGCACCTTGTCGGCCTGCCGAACGAACGGCGGCCTGCCTCGATCACTTGGGTCTCGCAGCGCGAAAACTATCTGCCTCTGGACAACAGCCCGTTCACAAACGAGTTGTTCATGCCCTGCTTTTCGGATCGCTTCGCGGCGATGAGCGAGTCGCAGCGTAAGCTGCTCCTGCGGCGTTTCGTGCTTGCTTCGGACGGCATTTCGGAAAGCACGTTGCGCGCGATCTATCAGGCGCTGTACCGCCATGCATTTTTCGAGCCATACCGATGCGACATCACACTGCGGCCGGGCTGCACCGTCTCGCACTGCATCAACGCCGGACCGGGTCACAGGCTGACCCTGCAGCATGGCATGGACGAGGTCGAAGAAGTCACGGCTGACATCGTCATCCTGGCCACCGGTTACGAGAACGCGGTCCCAAGCTTGTTGGAACCGATCATGGGCCGCTTGGAGCAGATCGACAATGAATTAGCTATTCGCGAGGATTTTTCGGTGAGCTGGGACGGACCGTGTGACAGACGCATCTTCGTACAAAATGCGAGCCTCGGGCAGCGCGGCCTGGCCGATCCGAACCTAAGCTTGCTGGCCTGGCGCGCGCGTCGCATCCTCGATAGCCTACTTGGGCGCGCGCCATGCGCGAACCCCGAGCATCCTGGCTTCATCACTCATACCTCGATCGAGAGCTGGCCCGACCACGCAGCCGAAGAAATGGGCAGTGGAATATGACTCGTATGCTTTTGATCATCGGCGGTGGCATCCTAGGAATGATGCCCGCCTGCGCTGCGGCGAACCTCGGAGGCTTCTCCGATATGATCGTGACCGACCAAGCCCTTCGACCAAGCGGCGCATCGCATCACTCTGGGGGCGTGCATTTCCCCTACGGTTGCCAAGGCCGTACCAAGTCGCTCACTCGAAAGACCGCCGTGGTCTTGGCGGCCATGGCTGGGTCGGCAGGTAGCGGATGGTGCCGGCCTTTGGCGATGCGTGTCGTGGTTGAACCGGGTGAAGCGATTGATCCGGCCCAGTTTACGGAACCCCTAGACCCGGCTGAGCCTGACATAGGCAGTCTCGCCCGAGCTTCTGCGGACAATATCCGCCGGAGCGGAACGCACTTAGCATCGCCTCCCTCGTCACGTGAGTCCGTCTCCGTGGACCCGCAACTTGATCAGCGCCCGACCGCCCTAATCGGCATGTCCAACCAAAACCAGTCTTTCCAACAGGAGGCTTTTCGCATGTTGACTGATGCACAAAGAGAAAAGTGGCAGAAGGACGGATACGTCAGGCTCGAAAGGTTCTTCGATCCAGCGGCTCAGGAAGATATCTCTACCTTTGTCGAAGATATGTCACGCTGGGTCGTCAGCGATGATAAATGGCTCATGTGGTTCGAGAAAACGACGGACAATCGAAAGATCACTTCCAAGATGGAGAATTTTCTCGACTTCCATGATCCATTGCGTCGTTTGCTCTTAGAAGATCAGCGCATAAAGTCAACGGTCGAGGAGTTGCTTGGCGAAGATTCGCGCAGGCTCAAGGAGTTGCTGATTTTCCACTACCCCGACAGCGGCGGCTATCTCCCGCATCAGGACATTTATCACGTTCCACACAAACTCCCCGACCGCATGGTCCATGCGGTGGTTGCCATAGGCATCGACGACTCCGACGAGGAAAATGGCGGGCTTTTCTTCAGCCCCGGCAACCACAAGAAGGGGGTGTTTCCCATGGATGCCGGTGGGGTGATCGACCCTCAAGTTGCCGAAAAGTTCTCCTGGGAACCCGTAGTATGGAAGTCTGGCGACATCTTCATCTTCGACGATTACGCACCGCACTACTCACGACCGAACAAAAGCAATCGTTCTCGGCGGACACTCTACTTGGTGTTCCAGCGGGCTTCAACCGGCGGGCCGACCCGCGCTGAATATAACGTGCTTAAGCGCGCCCTTAACCCGCCCGAGGGGAAAGTGGCCGATCTCGACAATCTCAAGCCGCCGAATGGCATCTTCTATCGCGATTGAGCTCACGCAGGCCAGGCGGAGGCATGCACACGACTGATCGACCGCTCAAAAATGCGCGGACGGTATGGCCGTCTGATTTGCGGGCTCGCGGAGCATCGACCGCAGCCCGTTACGACGCTTTGGCACGTGGATTGCGGAGGTGGTCGCAGGCGGTCTTCTGTGCGCCTACAGCCCGACCAGTGCCCCCCTTGGTCGCCCGCTTGCCGGCCCAGAGCTAAACTATCTCTGCCCGGGCCGCCAATGGTCAGACTGCCGTTTCTCTCCACGAATTGCACGGGAGGCTGTTGCGTTGGCAGCCGAAATCCCACTGCTTCAACAGGTTAGGTTGGTTGTCATGCGCAAGTACACGTTTTCTCGAACGGAGCTGTCGCGGGCGTTCGGTATCGACACGGCCACGCTTGGAACGGGCAGCGCTCGCACGGGGTTTTCATTCGGAAAGGTTGGACCCGGCGTCACATCCGAGCCCCATCGGCACGACGAAATCGAGGCCTTCGTGGTCCTGTCTGGTGCGGGCAAGGTCACCACCGACCGGGGGGAAATCTCGGTCGAGGCGGGCGATGTCGTTCTGTTTCACCCTTTTGAAGCGCATGTGCTGCGCAACGATGGGGACGAAGACCTAAATTTCGTCGATGTCTACTGGCGAAACGACGACGCCGCTCATCATGTCGCTGCAAAGCTCACGGCTCCCCGCGCGCCGACTTTCGTCTTCTCCACGCCGCCGACGCCAAATGGCGATCTGCATCTGGGGCATCTTTCCGGCCCCTATTTCGGCGCTGATGTCTATACTCGTTTCCTGCGCATGAAAGGAGTCGAGGCCTATCACCTGACCGGAAGCGATGATTTCCAAAGCTACGTCGCCGCGCGCGCTGATGCCGATCAATCGACGCCGGCAAACGTGGCGCGCTACTATGCCGACGAGATTCGCGCCACGCTTGCACTTCTCGATTGTGAGGTCCACAGCTTCCAAGCCACGATGGGCGATGACAGTTATGGCGAGTTTCAAACCGCCTGTTTCCGCAGTCTTCTGAGCAGCACGGCGATAGATCTACGCCAGAGCCCTGCGCTTTTCGATGCCGTGACAGGCCGTTATCTTTACGAATCGGATGTTAGCGGCCTCTGCCCCGATTGCGGCGGCTCCGCGGGTGGCAACATCTGCGAGGAATGCGGCGCCCCAAACCTTTGCTACGACCTGCGTGCAGCCCAATCACGGCAGTCTGCCGAGGCGCCGCTGGTCGGCTCCGTCCGCCGCGCTGAACTTGCGCTGGACCAATGCTTCGACAATGTCGACCGGCATCTAAGGGCGTCTGGGGTCCCGCTACGGATCTTGGATCTCTTCGCACGCGTACGCCGACGCGGGAAATTTTCAGTGCCCATTACCCACCCCTCGGACTGGGGCCTGCCGGCGGAAGGGTTCCCGGGGCAAGTGATCTGGGTCTGGCCGGAGATGGCCTTCGGTTTTCTTTACAACATCCAGGCGCTCGGCCGCTCGATGGGTCGCAACTGGAAGGCGGAGATGCCCGGCAACGACTGGCAGATTGTCCATTTCTTCGGCTTCGACAATTCGTTCTACCACGCGCTACTATACCCCGCTCTTTACGCCGAGGTCTTCTCCCACTGGAAGCCACGCATCCGCTATCACGTCAACGAGTTCTACCTGCTCGACGGCAAGAAGTTCTCAACCAGCTGCCGCCATGCGGTCTGGGGCAAGGAGGTTCTGAGCCCAAAGACAGTCGACGTCGTGCGCCTTCATTTGGGCCTGACACGCCCGGAAGGTGAGCGGACGGATTTCACGCTGGACGCGCTGCGCCGCACCGAGAACGAGGTGTTCCAAAGCATCTGGCTGAACTGGCTTGAGGCGTTGAACCAGGAAATCAAGCAGGATTTTGCCGGCCGTGTACCCGATGCAGGCGACTGGAGCCCGGTCGACCGCGCCTTCTTTGCTCGCATAGAGATCTATCGCGCTGCGATGGAGCGCGCCTATTCGGACGAAGGCTTCTCGGTTCGGCGCGCGGCCACTCAGGTCTGCGAATTCGTGCGCGATTGCGTGATCTACCGCGGGGCGCGAGACTTTGCGGCGGCGCGACGTTTCTATCCTGCCCGCAATCGGACTTCGCTAGCCCTTCAGACGACGGCCGCTGCGATCCTGGCACCGACACTCGCTCCGCTGATGCCCCGCTTCGCCAGAACGCTGGCGCGAGGCATCGGTGGCGCCTCAACCGAAACATGGCCCCGGTCCGTCCAGCGCCTTGCGCCCGGGACGCGCTTTGATCTCGGACCCGTGTTGGTGTTCTACGCCAAATCCGGAAATCCTCACCTCGATGACGAGGAAACACTATGAGCCCAAAGGTGCACCAGTGAGCTGTCCCCATCTCGACCAGATCTGCGCGGCAATCAAAGCCGACGATGCCAAATATCTTGACTCGCTGTCACTGGCGAGGGAAGCCGCTCTGAACGGCAGAGACTAGATTAGCTGACCTGAACCAACGCGTCGTCAAACAACCCTGGCCCGCCCCTTCAAGGACTGCTCGGCCGATCGCTTCCCAGCCCTTGCTGTTCGTGCCGAAAATGCGTGTGGGCTCGACTGGGCTGACCAACCTCTTCGGCATCGGGATTTCCGTCCTCCAGCCGGTCAAGGCTGTCATTCGGTTCGACCCGCTTGGTCAACCTGGCGCGCCCTGGACCGAGCGCCGATCACCAATGTGGATGCGAATGTGATGGTACCTTCGATTCTGTCCGAGCGTGTACCGGCGCGGCAGTCAGCCGAAGAACAGCTGAGCTACTGATATCGGAATGGAGCAGGTCCAAATTCTGCCCCTGAAGCCGGATATTGCTCAATCAGCGTTGACGATGGCTTGGTGCACAAGCTTCCAACCAGACCGCGCAACGACAGCCCGTCGCCTGAGGATAGTCGGCGAGGGCCGCCAAATCGCAAGCGTATCCTCCGTCGCATGCGCGCCGTCTTCGCCGAAAACGCAGACGCTTGTCTCGTCGAGAGATACATCCAGCTATTTTAGGCGGCTCCTCAGGATTGCGTGTTTGCTCGGGTGCGGACCGCCCCTCAGTTCCCAATCGAGGAGCGATTCTACAATTCACATGTTTGGAGATCGCTCGCTAGTTAACCCGTCTGTGAACCCTGCAAGCCGATGCTTCAGATGCCGCCCATGCAGAGGTATTTCATTTCGAGGTAGTCCTCGAGGCCATGGCGGGATCCCTCCCGCCCGATGCCGGACTGTTTTATCCCACCGAACGGCGCCGCTTCCGAAGACATCCGGCCGGTATTTACCCCGACCATTCCATATTCCAAGCCCTCGGCGACACGCCAGACACGCTTCAGGTTAGAGGCATAAAAATACGCCGCGAGGCCGTAGATCGTTTCATTGGCATCACGCACGACCTGATCCGCATCGTTGAAGCGAATAATCGGTGCGAGCGGCCCGAATGTCTCTTCTTGCGCCACGGTCATCTCGCTGGTGACACCGGTCAGGACCGTTGGTTGGAAAAACGTGCCATTCGTGCCGACGCGTTTGCCCCCGCATCGAATTGCGCCGCCTTTAGCTACGGCATCGGCAATATGGGATTCAATCTTGGCCAAAGCCTGCTTGTCGATGAGAGGCCCGATGTCCACTCCGGGAGCGAAACCGTCACCAACTTGAAGTTGGCGAGCCCGTTCCACGAATTTCTCGACGAACTCGTCGTGAACGCCCGACTGGACGTAAAGGCGGTTCGCTGAAACGCAGGTCTGGCCGGCATTGCGGTACTTCGCCTGGATCGCACCGTCAACTGCGGCATCGACATCCGCATCATCGAACACGATGAAAGGTGCATTGCCGCCGAGCTCTAGGCTGACTTTTTTGATCTGGTCCGAGCACTGGCGCATGAGTAGGCGCCCGATCTCCGTAGACCCGGTGAAGCTGATCTTGCGGACCTTGGGATTTGTGCAAAGTTCGCGGCCGACCGCGTCACCTTCGGACGCATAGATCAGGTTGACGACGCCTTCGGGGAAGCCTGCCTGATGGGCGAGGGCGAACATTGCTCCAGCCACGAGCGGCGTCTGTTCAGCGGGCTTGAGGACGATCGTGCAGCCCGCTGCCAAGGCTGGCGAGATTTTGCGCGCCACCATCGAGGCTGGGAAATTCCATGGCGTTATCGTGCCGACGACCCCGATGGGCTGCTTGATCACCAACATTCGGCGGTCCGTCGATGGTGCGGAGATCGTCTCGCCATAGACGCGATTTGCCTCCTCGGCGTACCATTGCAGATACGCCGCAGCATGCGATAGCTCCGATTTGGCCTCTGCAAGCGGCTTGCCCATCTCCGCGGTGAGAATTGCAGCGAGATCGTCGGCGTGGTCGATGATCAACTGATACCATCGCCATAGAACGTCGCTGCGCTCACGGGCGGTAAACCCTGCCCATCCAGGCTGCGCGACATAGGCCTTGTCGATCGCAGCGCATGTCTCTTCGACACCCATGTCGGGTAGTTCTGCCAGCACTTCGCCGGTCGACGGGTTGAGAACCTCGAATGTCCGCTCGCTAATCCGCGTGCCAAGTGTCGGCAGGCGATCAATGGATCGAAACAGGTCAGGGGATCTCAGGTGACGGGTCATCGGCAGGCACAGGGGCAATACCGGATTCCTCCTCAAACGCAGCAGGGGTATATGGCAAGTGCGGTGTCTATTCCGGATGCCAAGTTCCTTATAGGGCCTCGGCCAGACAGCTAGCAGACCACGGTACCCAAGTGGAAAGGAGAATACCCTGAAATCGCTAGAAGATGCCTCGCGGTTCTACTAGTCGGGCTCGGCCGGTCAGGTGCGCGGGGGCAGGACCGGCCCGCGCGCAACCTTGCCATAGGTCTTCGCGGCCAGCGCCTTCACCGTCTCAGGCTCTGCGTCGCCGGCCACCACCAGCACGGCGTTGTTCGGGTCGGCAGCATTTGTTGTAGATCGTGAATGCGTCGGTGCCGTTCAGCTTGTCCATCTCCTGCATCCAGCCGTTGACCGGAATGCGGTAGGGCTGATCGGCCGCAACGTCGCGTTGACCTCCTCGTCCAGCAGACCTGCGGGTTCGTCTCTCTGCGCCAACGGCGCTCCTCCAGAATCACGTTTCGCTCGGTCTTGATATCGTCGTTGAGGATGAGGTTGAACATGCGATCGGCCTCGAAGCCAAACATGTCGCCCAAAGCTAGTCATAGCGTTGGGGGCGTTATTGTAGCCGCCGCTGACTGAGACGGCTCGGTCGAACTCGCTGCCGGCGCGGTTGGTGGTCGCCTTGAAGATCAGACGCTCAAGGAAATGGGCAAGTCCGGATTTGCCGGGTGGCTCGTCGGCGCTGCTGACCTTGTACCATGTGAGTGACGACTGGCGCGCGGTGATCGCGGATGTCGATCCTTCCATGCCATAGTCGAGCAGGAAATCCGCGATCTTGCCGCCGTCGGTGGCGGCCAGAGCCGGAGCGGTCGTCACCAGGGCCAGGGCGGTGGCAGTGAACGCCGTGCGCAGCCAGGGGGAGCGATCGATGGCTCCGGTTGGAAAGGCAAGGTTCGAGGCAAAGTGATTTGTTCCTCATTTTGATGAACGCGTTGCGTCTTCGCCTCCCCGTGGGGAGGATCGGCGGGCAGCGCCGAGCCAGACCAACATGCGGCCAGGCCTCACTCGAGCCTCATCTTCGGATGGACCCAGGAGACCTGCGGCGGTGTTCTTGGTGAGGTGGTCATTGGACGGATTTTCCTTGGTCCGCGACGTCTGCGGACGACCAGGCATGCACCGTACCAGATCAGAAAACCATTGGAGGCATGAAGACAAGTCGGGTCTGACATGTTGCGCATCCGACATTATGGGCCATCGAACAGGGCTGAAGGCGACGCGAGCATGGCTGAGAGTATCGTCTTCCTTCGGAAGACGATGTGGCGCGCTGCCGGGGAGGGGTACACGATGCGCTTCGAAGGCCGCTGCACTGACGGACAGAATTGAGATGTTGTCGCTCCAGCGCTCGCCGTGGGGGCATGCAGGCAACATTTGTCGCTGCAGGACAGCAGCACCGAAGCTGTGCGCGCTTGCCGTTGTCCCTGGGCACCAAACAGGAGAATTAGCAGTCGCGATTGATTTCATGTGCGTAAAATACCGCCTGGTGCGCTCGGCTGCAAATGCATGCCTGGCGGAGTGGTCGCTTAGGTCAAGAGCATCGCGTGAGTAACAGCCTGACCTTGCTCAATCTGATGCGCGCTAACCGCCTCGCCGGATTGTGGAACTGCTCGCGGGTGGCTTCTACCACAAACAGCAAGGTCATGAAATCAAGCAGGAAGTCGTCAATCGCTTGGGCGATTGTTTCTGACTTGCCCTTGAACTGGTCCAGCAAAACGCGCGCGCTATCGATCGCTTCCACGCTGGTCGCATCGATCAACCCCTCGACCCTCTTGAAACAATCCAAATCGAAACTCCTTCATGCGCTTGCCAAGCCGTTATGCTCGAAGGCAGTTCCGTGAACTACCCGGCCTTTGACCTGCGGCACGAGCAGCGGTCGGCCTTCCGTCCCGTGCCTCCAAACACGAGCCATCGACGTGGCGCTGAGGAGCGTTGGAAGAAATTGGGCGCTTCCGGCCACGCTCGAGCGGTAGTGTAGGACAGTGCTTGCTGGCGGCTACGCCCACAATGGAGTGCGCCAGCTGATCGGGGCTTAACAATTTTTCGCTTTTTGCTGCGCCCAACTCTCGGCTATGACTCGGACAGGCCTAATGGCCTGCCCACGTTGCATTGTAAAAGAAGGAACAAGTATATGCCGACTGGAACGGTAAAGTGGTTCAACAGCACCAAGGGGTTTGGATTTATCCAGCCCGACAATGGCGGTCCGGATGTTTTCGTCCACATTTCCGCTGTCGAACGCGCGGGCCTCTCGACCCTCGCTGACGGCCAGAAGATCAACTATGAGATCGAGCAGGATCGCCGCACGGGCAAGTCCTCCGCTGGCAGCCTCAGCAAAGCTGGTTGAAATTTTCTCCTGCGTCCTGGCAAGAGTAAGCACATAAGTCCTCACGGCCGCTCGATGGGACCGAGCAAAAACTGAGGGCAGCAGATTGCTGCAGGCGTCGCGAATTCCTCATGAAACAAGGTTGTTTGAAAGGAAGGCGGGGTTGGCCCCGCCTTTTTATATGACGCGCAGATTAAGCCGATGGCTGCAACGCTCCAGAACGAATCTCGATTGCCGAAATCAAGCCGCGACCTTCTTGCGGGTTCGCTTCGTCGGCGCAGGCTCCGGCGCTTCCGGCGCCTTCGGTTTGCGGCCGAGCCCCATCGTCTTGGCCAATGTCGAGCGCGCCGCGGCGTAGTTCGGCGCGACCATGGGATAATCCGCCGGCAGGCCCCATTTGGCCCGATATCCATCCGGCGTCAGCCCATAGTGGGTCGACAGATGGCGCTTTAGCGATTTGAATTTCTTCCCGTCCTCAAGGGAGATGATGTAGTCCGGTGTCACCGATTTCCTGATCGGGACTGCAGGCGTAAGGGCAACCGGCTCTTGCGCAGAGACACCTCCGGCCGTCGCTCTCAGAGCCGCATGCACTTGGCCGATGAGGGCAGGGAGATCCCCCACCGGGATCGGATTGTTGGAGACATAGGCCGACACGACATCGGCGGCAAGCTCAATGAGGGTGTCGACGTTTTTTCCGGCTTCTTCTGTCATGAAACTCTCCAGGCGGTGAAACATAGTCAGCGAAGCGTCGCTTCATAGGGCCGGTTGCCGCTGAAAGCAACAATGCTCGACAGCGTTATTGCCAATGCTCGTCCAGAAGCGACATCGATGCGCCATATTTCCCGTCGTGACGCTGAGCCACTCGTTGTTGGCGACCCTGCCGAGGTGCGTGGCGCGTCCCGGCTGTAACTTTGCGTCGGAATTGCTAGTAGTCTTGAGCCTAAGCGCGGTTTTTTGGTTCGGTATTACTTCTTTTGACTGAGTATCGAGGGATCGTGATCGCTTGCTGGTGGCATCAGGGGCGATGGACGTTCATTGGCCATGGCCAAATGTAAGTTCATCGCCCGGTGAGCCGCTCTTCCAAAGGGCTGGGAACCGCCGCTGGTAACCAAGGACATCAATGTATTTCGAGGCGTTTCTTAGCCGGTCCTCGAGAGACGGCAATCGCTGCGGACGACACCTGTTCCACGATATCGAACAGCGCGGCGACACAGGCAGCTTCTCGAATCTGGAGCGGCTTCTCGCAAGTTGGCGCCGCGCTGAGAGGCCGGGCAAGGACAGTGCGTCGCCTGCTTCAATCATACGCGTCAACCAGCCAGCGACGCTGTCCCATACGAATCCCGCGACCGGCCGTGTGATCTCGTCGGTAGTCGCCCCGGCCCTCTGCACGAAGCCTCGGGATGTGCTGATGATCAACCAGGCCACAAAGGTCGACGTCCTGAAGCAGGGATCACATGAGTTTGCCACTATGCGCAGGCTTGCCATGCGCTGCCGCGGCATTTTGCGGGGCCTGTGAATTGGGCAAGCTCGACACTTCGATCGACGTGGCGTCAACTCCGGGTCCGTCGCCATCACGCGTTTCGGTCGGGTCCTACGCCAGCTGACGCCGTTCGCGATGCCATTGAACTACCGTGGAGCAACGGCCAGGCGGAAGGGCTGATCAACCGCCTGAAGACGATTGAACGTACCATTGGGCAGAGCGGGCTGCGAACTCATTAGGGCACACATGCTGCCACTCAGCCGGCCTGATCACCACACAAAGCGAGGAAGAACCTGGTCAAGTGCAAAGCGACAATTGCCTCGACAGCGGGTCCCGGAAGGTATATGCTGCCCAATGTTACCGCAATCCGGAATGGCGATTGAGTACCTTCACGAGTGAAGGGAGTGAAACTTCTTTGTCGGCCAAATTGTTGACGGAACGCCCGGCGCCCATTGTTGCTACATGTCTAGATTCCTGGGGCGTTTTGGATGATGCAATCCACCATCTCACTCCAAAGGGCAGTGGAATCTGGAACAATGTCGCTTTTGTTCGCACGACATCCTTCGTGCCCGATTGGCATATCGTCTTTAACTCTGCTTCTCTTTTCGGGCTCCCTGTTGATATCGAGGCGAGCCCAAACAGGACAATTTTTGCAATCGGCGAACCGCCGACGAAAGCTCATCGCGCGTTTCATGAAGGGCAGGGGAAAAATACTATCGTCCTGACGTGTGACGCAGAGCTGGCTGCTCGGCAGAATGCAGCGCGCCGATTCGTTTTGTCTCCACCTATCACTCGGTCTTGGTCTGTAAACAAGACATATGACCAACTTCTGGTCAGCGAAGTCGTGGATAAGCCGCTTCGGCTCTCATGGATTACCAGTGACATCGCCCTGCTTAAAGGACATCGATATCGGCTGGCGTTTCTGGAACGGCTGAGAAAGGAGCTCGATTTTGACCTGTTCGGCCGAGGTTTTCGGCTGATTGGAGATAAATGGAACGCACTCGCACCTTACCGTTACAGTATAGCGTTCGAGAATACTCGTGCTGATTACTATTTTACAGAGAAGCTTATGGACTGCTTCGTTGCTGAAACAATGCCGATCTATTACGGCAGCCCGGCAATCACGAGGTTCTTCCCTTCGGACTCTATGGTTCTGATTGACCCAGAGGACAAGAACGTAATCCCAAAAATTCAAGAAATCATCGACTCGGACCTCTGGAAGGAACGTCGCGGCGCAATAAGAGAGGCGAAGCGGTTGGTCCTCGAGAAATACAATACGTTTGCTTATCTCGCGGGCTTCATCGAAAGCGTTCAGGATAAACCCTTACCGCCGGAAATTATACACATCGATTCGCCTGAGGTCGATTTTGGAATAGACGAATGAAGTACTCCAACGCTCGCTTCGCGTGCCCGGCGGTCGGTGGTCTGGCGAGATCGGTACGGAACGCTCGGCGGAGAATGCCTGCTGCGCAGACGGGCCGGCACGGGCGCACGAGGTCATGCGCCCCCGGCTGCCGCTGATCAGACGAACTGGGGAAGGCCAGGAACGGAATTGAGGACCTCGTTCACGAGTTCGTCGCCGGCATGTTCCTTGGCGCAGGCGATCGTCTCGTTGGCGAGGCCGGCGATCTTTGCCATGCTGAGACCCTCACTCATTAATTGCTGGCCGAGCCCCATAAGGCCGCCACCCTCTGGGTCGTCGCCATGATACTTCGCTACTAATTCCGAAGCTCCCGGAATGGCCTCGATCATGCGCGCAACGGGACCGTCGGCCGCGTGGCTTTGCAGGAAACCCAGCATTAACCCAACGCCCTTCTCTGCGAGAGCCGGGCCGATGCCGGCACCAGTGGCGATGCGCGGTAAGAATTCTTCCATGCAGGGTCTCTCTCTCTCTCTCTTTAATGAGGTTTACACGGGGCCGGTCCGGCGCCCAGCGCCCTTGGCCGAACCACAATTGAACTCCACAAAAATAGGCCGGCGGAAGTGCTATTGCGCGTAAAACCGCCTCTGTCAACGCAAGCTGCGTCGGATGTGCGTGTTTCGCAAACCGAAGATCATTCCAATTCACTTCATTACGCATTGGCAACCGCACAGTTTGCGGTGGCTCGCTTATGGGCCACTGCCCCGCGTCCGTCAAATCACGACGACAACGTGGTCATCGCCTAGGATCTGTGGATCGAGGTGTGAGGCACTTACAGCCGGTGGACCTGCTCAAGCGCCGCGCCGGCACAAGGGCTAGATTGGCGATACTGCGCGTATTGGCCATGTCTTTCCTCGCGTGATGGGATGTTCGTAGAAGCGGAACTATATGCCGGTGTGACGATCGACAAAGCGGACCGGCTATTCCGATAGGACATCCATACTGTCGCATAGACCGTCGCTGCTTAGGTATTGAAACCGCCATCGCTGGTGACATCACAATGTGCAGTCGGCGGGTGTCGATAAGGTCGATTCACGCAATCAGCAGGTCCGGAGGAACGAATGAACCCTGAGGTTTCAGAAGCTCACTTTTCGCAAGGCGTGCAGCGCACATCGTGCAAGAGATTGCCAGTCTTGCGGGTGCTCTCGACTTTCTCAACGATGGCGGGAAGATCGCAGTGACCGAATCTACGAAGCCGCCGCCAGGGCGTGCTTTGATGCATACAAACGGTTGTCGAGCAGGGATACTCCTCCTCCCTGAAGTCCAATCGAGAAGAGCGATCACTTCCAAGAGGGTCCCAGCTCAGCCGCGAAAACAGGTGCCAGACCCCGATCCTCTCCCTCAACTGATCTAGCTCAGGGCGTTCATGAGCCGCAGATCGCATAGTGGCTGCGTGCACGACGCAGGAAGACCATTTATGAAAATCCTATTCAGAACGATGGCTGTCACCTTGCTGGCACCCACCGCCTTTGCTGCGGATTCGATCCCCACCGACCTCAGAGATACGGCATTGGCCACCTTCAGGGCTTTGCCATCCACCACGCCGACAGTCGCCAACAACCCGAACACCCCGGAAAAGATCGCTCTCGGCAAGGCACTGTTCTTCGATCCACGCGTCTCGGCGTCAGGCGTCTTGTCGTGCAACTCGTGCCACAACCTGGCCACGGGCGGCGACGACAATCACGAAACCTCGATCGGCCATGGTTGGCAGAAGGGACAGCGCAACGCGCCGACTGTACTGAACGCTGTCTTCAACATCGCTCAGTTCTGGGATGGTCGTGCCGCAGACCTGAAGGCTCAGGCGAAGGGACCGGTCCAAGCTGGCATCGAAATGGCCAATACACCGGACCAAGTCATCGCCACGCTCAAGTCCATGCCGCAATATGTCGAGTGGTTCGATGCAGCTTTTCCGGCTGAAGCCGATCGGGTCACCTTCGACAACTTCGCCAAGGCGATCGAAGCCTTCGAGGCGACACTGGTCACACCGGCCCCGTTCGACAGCTTCCTGAATGGTGATGAGCTTGCCATGACTTCCGAACAGAAACAGGGCCTGGCGCTTTTCATGGACAAAGGCTGCTCGTCCTGCCATGCCGGCATCAACGTTGGTGGGCAAGCCTATTTCCCCTTTGGCCTCGTGGAACAGCCCAGCGCCGAGGTCCTGCCGGACAAAGACGAGGGCCGATTTGCGGTCACCAATGCAGCCGATGACTACTATGTTTTCCGCGTGGCGCCGCTGCGCAACGTTGCACTCACCGCGCCATACTTTCATTCGGGCAAGGTTTGGGATCTGAAACAGGCCGTCGCTATTATGGGGACCACCCAGCTTGGCGTAGTACTGGCGGACGAAGAAGTTGATCTGCTTGTTGCCTTCCTCAACTCGCTGACCGGAGAGGCACCCGAGGTCACCTATCCCATCTTACCCTCCGAAACGGCGACAACGCCCCGGCCTGTAACGCAGATCTCAGGAAAATAAGGGCCAACTGGCTGCGGACGTCGCAATCGAAAATGATTGCGGCTTTTACTTGGGCCACACGAATTGCCAGGTCCATCTCCGAATTGGCGGGACACGCTAGCAATACCCGAAACCTGCAACCTCGCCCGTAGTCTGCGCAAATCAACTGGGGAAGCGGACAGACGCGCAGCATCATATATTGTCGCCGCCTGAGCGGACATGCCAAGCAGTCTACTTTGAGAAACGACGTGTGTACGATTTGTTCGAGGCGCGGGGCCTGTATGTTCCCAAGGACCAATACTATAGCGTGGTGTCACATTTATATTTCTGCGGGATGAGGACACGTGCCGAAGGAAAATTGCACATTTTCGCCGTGTGGCTTATTTTCAAGAGTGTGATCGGTTTGGCATATTCCCGGCCGACATCCGCCACCGGCAACTCCCCACACGGTGAGGAAGAGAAGCCTTACGCCTGCACTTTCTGCCGGAGCGCGCGTGCTGCAGCGACCATGTTCATGAGGGCAGGGCGGACCTCCTCCCATTTGCGTGTTTTGAGGCCACAGTCCGGGTTTATCCACAGTTGGCCGTCGGACAGTCGCTCGCGGGCAAGCATGACTAAGTCCGAAATCTCGCCGACTTCCGGGACGCGTGGTGAGTGAATATCATAGACGCCGGGACCGATTTCGTTCGGATATTTGGAGCTCGTGAAGGCGTCCAACAGTTCCATCTTCGAGCGCGACGTCTCAATCGAAATGACATCCGCATCCATTCCAGCAATCGCGTGAATGATCTCGTTGAACTCCGAATAGCACATGTGGGTATGAATTTGAGTCGCGTCCTTTACACCCGTTGAAGCGATCCGGAAACATTCGACAGCCCAGTCGAGATAGACTTTCCAGTCAGATTGGCGCAGTGGCAATCCTTCGCGAAACGCGGCCTCATCGATCTGGACCATCCTTGCGCCGGATCTTTCGAGATCCGTCACTTCGTCGCGGATGGCGAGCGCGATCTGGCGGCAGGCTTCGGAGCGGGGTACGTCGTCGCGAACAAAAGACCAGTTGAGAATGGTGACTGGGCCTGTGAGCATTCCCTTCACGGGCTTTTCCGTAAGCGACTGGGCGAATTGCCACCAGCGCACTGTCATCGGATTGCGCCTCGATACGTCGCCGAAAATGATGGGGGGACGCACGTAGCGCGACCCATAGCTTTGTACCCAGGCATGCTGGGTGAGCGCGAAGCCGGACAACTGCTCGCCGAAATGCTGTACCATGTCGTTTCGCTCGAACTCACCGTGCACCAGCACGTCCAGCCCGATCTCTTCCTGCCAGCGAATTGCAGCCTCGATCTCCTTCTTCAGGAACGTCTCGTAGTCGACATAGCTCAGCTGGCCCTTCGCATGAGCGGCCCGCGCGCGGCGTACCTGCGGCGTCTGCGGGAAGGACCCGATTGTCGTCGTCGGGAACGGCGGCAGCCCGAGCGTGCCGGCCTGGACTCTGGAGCGCTCGCCAAAAGCGCTCTCTCGTCGCTTTATGCTATGGTCAATGCTGGCGATCCGCCCCTCAACAAGCGGGTCATGGATCTTCGTGGACGTCACGCGAGTGGCGGCAGCCTCGGCAGACGCTTTCAACGCGGCTGCCACCGCATCCCTGCCTTGGGACAGGGCCCGGGCCAGCAAGACCAGCTCGTCGGTCTTCTGGGCCGCGAAGGCGAGCCACGACCTGATGTCCGCCTCGAGTTCCGGCTCCATGCGCAGGTCGATCGGCACATGCAGCATCGAGCAAGAAGGCGCGATCTCGACGCGGTCCAAGGGCCAGCCGGCGACGATCGGTTTGATGCGGTCGAGAATGGCGGGCAGGTTCGCACGCCAGACGTTGCGGCCATCGATCAAGCCAAGCGAGAGCACCAGATCCTTCGGAGCGAGCCGACCCACCGTTTCCAGCTGCTCGGGAGCGCGCACGAGATCAATATGCAGCCCGGCCAGGGGCAGAGAAACCGCGGTTTCGAGATTGTCTCCCAGCGACCCGAAATACGTAGCCAGCATGATCTTCAGCTCGGGCGCGGCTTTCGACAGCTGGCCATAGGCGAATTCGAACGCAGCTCGTTCGTTCGGGTACAGATCGAGAACAAGCGCTGGCTCATCGATCTGCACCCAGTCGGCTCCCGACAGCCTCAGCCTCTGCAGGAGTTGCTCGTAAACGGGCAGCAGCCGCGGTAGGAGCGCGATAGGATCGAACCCTTCGGCAGGCGATTTCGCCAGCTTGAGGAAGGTGATGGGTCCAAGGATGACTGGGCGTGTGTGAATGCCGAGAGCTTTAGCCTCGAGGAAGTAATCGACCGGCTTCGTTGACGAGAGGGCGAACGTCTGATCATCATCGAGTTCCGGCACAATGTAGTGGTAGTTTGTGTCAAACCACTTGGTCATTTCCATCGCGGTTACACCGGGCCCATGAGCCGCCTCCTGGTGACCAGCGTGTGCACAATCCTCCGTCTGACCCTGGTTGCCGCGCGCCATTGCGAAGTAGATGTCAAGTGGGACCTCGCCGCTATTCCAGCCGTAACGGGAGGGAATGGCGCCGACCATGGCTGCGGTGTCGAGCACATGGTCGTAAAGCGAGAAGTCGTTTGACGGTATTTTCGACACGCCGCGATCACGCTGCTCTTCCCAGCTAGCGGCACGGAGCGCCTTCGACGTCATGAGAAGTTCGCCAGCGGACGATGTTCCGGACCAGTAGCTTTCAAGCGCGAATTTCAGTTCTCGCCGACGACCGAAGCGCGGCACGCCGAGCGTTGCTACAGGAATTTCCTGAGAGTCAGTCATGTCATACCCCGATGGTTGGGGCGTCGATGACAAGGAAGGCGCTAGCAGGCCGGCACGAACGCCGGCTTGCAGCGGCCACCGAGACACCCCGCCCGTGGACGTAATTCGCCGTGGCAGGTCTCCTGGCTCGCGGGGTCATAGCCTCTACCCGTCTTCCTGAGGGTATTCGCCTCAGTGACATGAGTGGGGTTGGCTCGCCGCTAACAGTTGCGGGGGCAGCGCCGGCATTGCACCGGCTTCCCTCTTAGCTCCGCTGCGGCAGCGCCGCACGCGAGAACCACGACACGCAGACAATCACAGCAGTCCGCTCTTTTGTCAATGACGCATAACGAAATGTTTATGTCGTTATGTGATTTCGCTTTTACGCTTGTCTAACATTGTGAAATATTCAGTCGCCCATTGGCGGCGCTGCTCCGCTGCCACCATTGTCCAACTAATGGATCCCTGTCGGGCTGCGACATCCCTCGAAGGTCGCCGATGAAGGATTTCGGACAAGACTTCAAGCGCGTGACAACGTCATTAGAATGCAGAAGATCGCATTGGTGGCGATGTTTAACGATGCGGCCGCAAGCCGTGCGTGCGTGGTAGAAGCGGTTTTCTCGGAGTGAGCGCCAAATCGCGGGAATTGGCACGCCAGTCGTCATCACGGGTGACTAGGCAATCGTGATGACTCCGCTCGGCGGCAAGAGACCACACTGACCGAGCCTGGCTCAAGGGTCTGATGCAAAGCCCGACTGTGGTCCCGATAAGCCGCTTAAGCCGCATTCAGGCGGTCAGTATAAGTATCTCTCTCTCCAAGCGCTCGGCATTGAGGGATGCGCAAATGCAGGCAAAGCTCGCGTGCTTCATATTCTGGATCATACGATCGGCAGGACCCAGTTTTTATCCAGTGCACGCGTCAGCGCGGTGTGCAATTCTGGCTCGGTCCGATACGAAGGCATTTGGGCTTCGCTGATCCAGCCCAAGCCAACATAGTGGAAGTGATCCGCAGGGACCGTAACCCGGCTGCTGTCCAGTTGCCGAACGAAGTCCGCTGACCAATGGTGGATCGTATACGCTTCAAGTTTGTCCATCATCCTCCGCCAGCGTTGGATGCGTTCTTCGCGCGGCATGCTGGCCGCTCTTGAGATCGCGGTAGCTATCTCGTCGGAGAGCCTCGGATTTACCAGCAGGGCGTCCTCGCCGAAGTCTTCGGCCGCGCCGGCAAACTTCGATAACACCAGAACGCCAGGGTCGCTCGGATCTTGTGCAGCAATGTATTCTTTCGCCACAAGATTCATGCCATCGCGCAACGGCGTCACAACGCAAACACGCGCGGCTCTGTAAAGACCCGCTATCTCAGCTTGGGTGAACGACCTGTTCTCATAGATAATCGGCATCCACTCGTCCGTGCCATGCCGGTTGTTGACTTGATTGACGAGTCTTTCGACGTCGCGCCGATATTCGCTGTACGCTTGGATGTCGCCACGTGAGGGAGTTGCGATTTGCAAGAGCGAGACACGTTGCGGCTCGACTGCCAGCAGATCGAAAGCTTTAATCCGATTGTCGATGCCCTTGGTGTAGTCGAGCCGATCGACGCCGATAACTAGCTTTGCTCCGCCAAGTTTCAACTGCGAAATGTAGGCTTTCTGCGCCTCAAGCGAATCTGCGGCACACTGTTCGAATTGCTTCGGATCGATACCTATAGGAAAATTTTGGCATTGCGTCTGGCCATGGTCCGAGAAAACGACCCCGTTCTTGCTCTCCAGCCCCAAATGAGATTGGACACAGGCGAGGAAATTGCTCACATCACGGTCGGTCTGGAAACCGAGCAGATCATACTCGAGCATACATTTCATTAGCTCGCCAGAATTGGGCACGCGCTCCATCATGTCAGACTCGGGCCATGGCGTATGCAGGAAATGGCCGATCGGCCGGTCAATGCCGAGTCTGTGCAAATCAGCGCCGAGCGGCAGGAAATGGTAGTCATGAACCCAGTAGACTGCGTTATCTCCCAATTCGGACACCGCGCGCGCCATGAAGGCATTGACGTCGCGATAACTTTTATAATCCTCTTCCGAGCCTGAGATCCGGTCCGGCAGCGAGTGGAGCGCCGGCCACAATATTGAATTTGCAAAACCTTGATAGTACCGAGAATAGTCCGCTGCCGGCCCATCGAGCCACCCGATTTGACCTTTTCCACGCTGCACGAGGGGCACCTGTTGCTTATCCCCGTCGCCCAGATGCTCGGAAAAACCTACCCAGACCGCGCCGGAACGCTCCACGACGCACTCCAGGGCCGCCGAAAGCCCGCCTGTCTTGGGCTGATCAGAATTGACAGTCGCACCGCGGTTGGAAATTGCGATAAGACTCCTATGTGGCTGCTGGGCCGCCGTGTTGAAGCGCTGGTCTGCGGCTGAGACAACAGGACGGGACGGGCCAACTTCGGCTTGTTGTTCTCGCTCCTGTGGCAAGTCTCTCAGGGGTTGTTCAAAAGCGATTAGTTCGTGAACAGCCCCAGTTTGCCATGTGAGGTTCCGGCGCGGCGAGTTGGCGTTGTTCAATGCGTCCATTTCATGCCTCCGTTGAATATTCCCCATTATGGAGCAACTGGCATTCCCAGATTGGCACACCCCCTGCTGACGAGAATCTGACGAGCGTCAGAGCAAATGGCGACCGATCGTCGCGTTTCGGCTTCGGCGCCCTCAAGAACCGGCTTATCGCGAAAATAGCTGGCGACGCGATCGAGCGGACCGTGCTTGCGGTAATTGTTGGATTGTTCGGATAAGAGATACACCCAGTAGATGCCAGCACCTGTTGAAATGAACTGAAACTATGTCGCTGCAGCCAAGGCTGCCGGGCCCCGTGATGCGATCCTGCGTCTGCCGAAGAGTTTTGACACGGAGATCGGAGAGGGCGGGATAGTCCCTTTCCGCCCGTCAGGGCCGGTTTTTGAATCCCTTCCTCGTTGCCCTCGACGATCCCAAAATCGTGGAAGCCAGACCGCGATGTGAATACCAGCCAGGCGAGCACTTCCTGACATCCGCGAATGCCGGGCTCCACATCCGGCGCCTCGTCGAGATTGACGAAGATGAAGCCCTGCTGCCAATTCCGCTGGTCCCATACCAATGGCGAACCAGTCTGCCCGCATTCGGCATCGTGGGACGTGATCGCAAGTCAAGTGCTCCGACGGACGCCGCGAGTTCTCCGTTACCTCAGGAACCTTACTGGCCTTCCCCAAGCTGAGCTTCTGGAAAATGCCGGTGGCGATCTCGATGACGGTGAATGCCGTCAAGGCATGCCCGCCTTGCACCCCCTTCCAGCGAGCTTCACGGCAGCAGCATCGGTCAGTTCTCCGAAGCGAATGGCTGTCGTTATCAGCGAGCTTTGACACAGTTCCGCCACTGCGATGATCGCGTCGGTTGGGCAGCTGGTTAGTTGCCCGCGCATCTACAGCAACCCAGCCCGTTCCGCCTCGCGGCGCAAATTCTGCCTTGGCCTTGGGCCGATCTGCTGGATCACCAGGCCGGCCGCCAGCGAGCCAAGGTCGCCGCAGGTCTTGAGGTTGCGGCCCTGCGTGTAGCCATGCAGGAAACCGGCGGCGTAGAGATCGCCGGCGCCCGTCGTGTCGACCAGCTCCTTGATGGCGGTCGCCTCGATGACCACGGTCTCGTCGCCGCGCACGATCACCGAGCCTTTTTCCGAGCGTGTGACGGCGGCGATCTTGCAGTCCTTGCGGATCTGCGCCACCGCTTCGTCGAAGGACGAGGTCTGGTAGAGCGACTTGATCTCGTCGCTGTTGGCAAAGACGATGTCGACCGTGCCCGAGCGCATCAGATCGAGGAACTCGTCGCGGTAGCGGTCAACGCAAAACGAATCCGACAGTGTCATCGAGACTTCGCGCCCGGCCTCGTGCGCGAGCTTCGCCGTCTGCCGGATCGCCTCCTTGGCGCGCGGCGGGTCCCACAGATAGCCCTCGAAATAGGTGACCTTGGCGCCAGACGCCTTGTCGGCCTCGACATCCTCCGGCCCAAGCTCGACGCAGGCGCCGAGATAGGTGTTCATCGAGCGCTCGCCGTCCGGGGTGACGAAGATCATCGAGCGCGCCGTCGGCGGCTCGCCCTCGAGCGGCCTGGTGTCGAAGGCAACGCCCTGCGCATGGATGTCGTGCGCATAGATTTCGCCCAGCGCATCGTTGGACACCTTGCCGGAGAAGGCGGCGCGGCCGCCGAAGCTGGCGACGCCGGCCGCCGTGTTGCCGGCGCTGCCACCGGAGGCCTCGATCGCCGGCCCCATGTGGCTGTAGAGCAGCTCGGCGCGCTTGGTATCGATGAGGTTCATGGCACCCTTGATGATGCCGTTGGTCACCAGAAAAGCGTCGTCGCACTGGGCGATGATGTCGACAATGGCATTGCCGATGCAAAGCACGTCATAATCCGGCATCAATGTCTCCGCTTGGGCTTTCCGCTTGCCAATTCGCTCGCCGGCGGCTTCACGGGGCGGCTAGTCCTGCCTCGCGACGCAATTCGTCCGCCCTGTCTGTCTTCTCCCAGGTGAAATCAGGCTCTTCACGGCCGAAATGGCCATAGGTGGCTGTATTGCGGTATATAGGGCGCAAGAGATCAAGCATCTTGATAATGCCTTTCGGTCTGAGATCGAACAACTCAAGAATGAGGCGCTCGATCCTGCTTTCCTCAACCCTGGCTGTCCCGAACGTGTTGACCATGACGGAAACCGGACTGGCCACGCCGATTGCGTAAGCAAGCTGCACCTCGCACACGTCCGCAAGTCCGCTGGCGACGATGTTCTTTGCGACATAGCGGGCCGCATAGGCAGCTGAGCGGTCAACCTTGGACGGGTCCTTGCCCGAGAAGGCGCCGCCGCCATGACGACCCATCCCGCCATAGGAATCGACGATGATCTTGCGTCCCGTGAGACCGCAGTCGCCGCGCGGCCCGCCGACTACGAACCGCCCCGTCGGGTTGACCAGAATTCTGATGCCTTCCGTCTCCAGGTGGGTCGGCAGGACAGGCTTTATGATTTCCTCAATGACGCCCTCGCGGACAGTCTCTTGCGAGACCTGCTCGTCATGTTGCGTCGACACGACGATGGTATCCAGGGCGACCGGGCGCAACCCCTCATAGCGCACTGAGACTTGGGATTTCATGTCAGGACGCAACCAGCCAAGCTGTGCCTTCCGGACATACGCCTGCCGTTTCGTCAAGCGATGAGCGAGCTGGATCGGCAAAGGCATCAGGGTATCGGTTTCGCGGCATGCGTAGCCGAACATGAGGCCCTGATCTCCCGCTCCCTGCTGGAGGTCTTGCCCTCTTCCCTCGTCAACGCCTTGGCTGATGTCGGGCGACTGCTCGGTGAGGGCATGGACGACGGAGCAACGCCGGCCGTCGAAGCCGACGGCCTCGTCGTCGTACCCAATGTCGAGAATCGTATCGCGCGCAACTTGGCTGTAATCCACCTGGGCATCGCTGGTAATCTCGCCAGCCAGAACGACTATCCCTGATTTTACCAACGCTTCACAGGCGACGCGCGCCTTGGGATCTGTGCGGAGGATGGCGTCGAGGATGGCATCCGAGATGTTGTCGGCCAACTTATCCGGGTGCCCCGCGCCAACCGATTCGGAAGAGAACACGAACTGCCTAGCCATGAATACCTCGCTTCGGGTGTTGGATGTGGTATGGGCATTTTGCTTGGCCCACCTTACTTGTCGGAGATGCCCGGGACCTCGAACGCAGCGCACAAGTCGGCAACGTCTCTTCGCACGCAGGCATGGAGATCTTCGTCGTCTGGCCGCTGGAGGACGGAGTCAATGAAGCCAGCAATTTGCTGCATTTCCACATCGCGCATGCCCATTGACGTCACTGCTGGTGCCCCCAGGCGAATTCCGCTTGTGACCGCCGGATCCCGCGGGTCGCCAGGCACCATATTAAAGTTTGTGATGATTCCTGCCTTTGCTAGTCGCTCGGCATAGGCCTTGCCCGATAGTGGCCGATTGCGAAGATCAAGGATCAGCATGTGATTGTCCGTCCCCCCGGTCACCAGGTCATGACCTCGCTCAAGCAGTGCATGTGCCAGAGCCTTGGCGTTCTTGACCGTCTGTTGGCCGTAGCTTCGGAAGGACGGGTTCGCGGCTTCGTGCAAGGCAACCGCTAGCGCAGCGATGGCATTCATGTGAGGCCCGCCTTGCAGGTGAGGGAAGACCGCCCGGTCTATTCGTCTGGCGAGATTGTATTTGCTCTTTGTATGATACAGGGCCTGATAGCGATCTTCGTTCCTTGACAAAATGAAGCCACCGCGGGGACCGCGGATCGACTTGTGGGACGTGCTGCTGACCACGTCGCAATGGCCCACGGGATTCGGGTGCGCTCCCGCGGCAATCAGGCCGCTGATGTGCGCAATGTCGGCTACGAGATAGGAGTTCGCTTCCAGGGCAATTTCTGCCATTGCCGCGTAGTCAAAGACACGCGGGTAAGCAGTTCCGCCGACCCAAATGAGCCGCGGCCGTTCCCGCTTGGCTGTCTCGCGCAAGCGGTCATAGTCAATCTGCTGTGTCGTTTCATCCAACCCATAGGGCACGCGTTGATAGTCAGTACCGGAAAAGTTGATGGCCCAACCATGAGTCAGATGGCCCCCTTCCGGAAGGGGCAAGCCCATGACTTTGTCACCGGGACTCAAAAGCGCACGATAGACAGCCTGGTTGGCCGGCGAGCCGGAATAAGGCTGGACGTTGGCATGCTCGCTGCCAAATAGTGATTTCAGGCGCTCAATGGCTAGATTCTCAAGCTCATCAACGATCTCGTTTCCAGCGTAGTAGCGCGCACCGGGGTACCCCTCGGCGTACTTGTTCGTGAAAATCGAGCCGTTCGCTTCCAGCACGGCCGAGGACGCAAAGTTCTCTGAGGCGATGAGCTTGAGGGTCGTCCGCTCCTGCCGCTCCTGTCTCAGAAGCAGCTCGTGAACGCGGCAATCAACCGCGGCCAAGGAAGACCGCCCGTGGGTGTCGGGCTGTGCGATCGCACCGTCTGCGGAGTTGTCCATGGTAGCTTCGCGCTCCAATTGGATTGACCTATTTCACGATCAAGCACGCGGTCCCCTTCGGCCGCGTGTCTCGTACCGCTTCGAGCCGTTGCAGGTCCTGTTTATGATAGCCGTCGCGATGGGGCAGGAGATCGACCAATAATTGAACCAGCCCGCCGTCGTTGGATTCTGCGTTGAGATGGTACGAGCGCCACGGAGGCTGTTCGTTGCAGCAGAGAAAGTCGGCTCTGGCGAGCAGCCGGACGTGTCGCGCAACCCGCTCTCGACACACGCCCAGAATCTCCGCTAGCTCGCAGACAGTTAGGTCCGCATGCGCACAAAGGCCCAGGATTCGAAGGCGGTCAGGATGCGCTGCCATGCGTAGGCGACTAACCAGTGTCATCATGGCTCAGGACCAAGTCCTGCCGAATTTCTCATTTCGCGTTCTCCACAGAAGTTGCAGATTTCGAAGGATGTCCAACGAGCGGGCAAATCTCGGTGGCCGTGACGACCGTCGATATCCTGTGTCGAACAAACAAATGTGCGCTCTTCTTGCCTTTAGCCGAAATTGGAGGCAGGTCGGCGAGTCGAAGACAAGCGGGGCCACGGTTTGGAACCACTGACCTCAGACGTTGCAATAAGCCTACCATTCACAGCGAGCCGGAGTTGCTAAGAGTCTATGAATTTCCTTGAAGGATCTGTTGCAACGTTTGCCCAGCCGGGCCTGCTCCCGGTTTGCAGCGGTCATGGTCAGGCGATCCATCGCCTCTGCGAGCACGATCAGGAATTTGCCCTGCATCGCATCGCTGATCAGCTCCTGAAGGCCGGGACGCAACAGCGACGCGCCGCAGATCGCGCGGTGGGTATTGCTGTGGACGACTGTCCAGCCTTGCTTTTTCAGCACGCAAGCAGCAGAGCCGCAACTGATCCTCGATCGAGGCGTCTCGGTGATTGTCAGTTGAGTAGCGAGCGCCAAGCGCGACCTTCATGAGGCGGCCCCTTACTCCGGACGCGGTCTCGCGTTTGGCTATCCGTTTCGGCTTGAACGAAATCCCGTGCGGCCTGTGGCGCCAGCAGCCGGACCAGATTGACGAAGCGTCGATCGGGCTTCGGCGACGCAGGCACAGCCCTTCGCGGCCGCGCCTGCGACCACACGAAGCTATTCGGCTGTTGCACGTTTCGGTCGCGCTATGATCGCGTTCCTGTCCTGACGCGAAATACTCCGTTTCGCGACAATGATGCCAATCACAGTGCTTCGACAAGATGGAAATTGTTTTTGATCAATAACGCGCCTCGCGCAGGAGCCAGTGCTGGCCGATGACGGGGCACCTTGTGCTCCGAAGAAGCCAAGGCTATATATCCGGATAGAGAACCGGAGGCACGCGATGGGCAACACTGCACAGAAGAGAGCCATCGAGAATTATCGCTCTCGCCTGGCTGAGCGCGGCATCGCGCGGTTCGAGATCCAGGCGTTCGACGCAGACCGCGATCTACTGCGAACTCTTGCCCGAAAATTAACGGAGAGCGGGCCGGATGCCCGACAGCTTCGTCGGACCATACAGCAAGCCGTGGCGGGTGAGCCACCGAAAGCGGGCAGCATTCTCGCCTCGTTGCGTCGCTCGCCTCTGGTTGGCTCCAATCTCGACCTCAGCCGGCCGCGCGAAGAGGGGCGCAAGATCGACCTGTGACGCGCTACCTTCTTGATACCAATATCATCAGCAACGTCATAAAGCCGGAGCCTTCGGGCTCGTTGCTGGCCTGGATGGGCGCGCAGAAGGACGAAGACCTCTTCATTGCTTCGCTTACTGTCGCCGAAATTCGCAGAGGCATCCTAGAGAAGCCGAAGGGGAAAAAGCGCAGCAGCCTCGAAACTTGGTTCGAGGGCTCCGAAGGCCCGCAAGCGCTGTTCGCTGGCCGCGTGCTATCGTTCGACGAGAAAGCTGGCCTCGTGTGGGCGCGGCTGATGGCCAACGGCAAAGCCAGAGGCCGTTCGCGGAGCGCCCTAGACACAATCATTGCCGCTGTAGCCGAAGCCAACGAGTGTGTCGTAGTGACCGACAATGAAAAGGACTTCGAGGACGTTCAGATCATCAACCCGCTCCGTAGCTCTGGAAGCCAAGCGGGTGATGATAGCTCCAACAGTCCGGCCGATTCAATTTGAGGATTTCAACGGCACAAAGTCCGAACGTCTCGAGTTCCGCTTTAATGCCATCCCGGTTCATCTAGTCAGCTCGATCTACCAACAGCTCGCACGCACGAGCGGCGCGGACAAGGCGCGATCGCAGGGACTGCGCGATACGCGCGTCGAGCTCGTCCATCTTACACTCGCTCTCGTCTTCGAACGCCTCTCGCCAAACGCCACTGTAGTCGATCCCGCGTGCGGCTCGGGGGCCTTCTCATCGAGGCTTTCTCGGGACTGGTCTGGCGCGTTACCAATGGCAAGTTCGCCCGCCGGGAACTCGTCGGTCTGTACTCCCAGCTCTGGGCGTCCACATCAACTGCGGAGCTCTTGGCATCGCCGTGTTCTGCCTTTAGCTGGCAGCTCTCGAGCTCGACGAGCAGCCGATCAGCGACATCCGCGACCTCAAGTTCGACCCGGTTGACTCGATAACACCCTATTGGCAGATTCAGTCGGGGAGGATCTGCCCACTCCGATCACAAGCCGATCTTTCGACGCCGTGGTCGGGAATTCTCCATGGACCTTCATGAAGAAGGAATGCAGCGCCGAAAGCCGAAGCGCTTCCGATACATCGACGCCCCTTCCGAGACGGAGCCCCGATTAGGCATTCCTGCCACTCTATCTAGCCGACCCCCGTGGCCGCGTTGCCGATCGGTGCGCACTGGTCGCCTACATCGCCCCGGCACGTGAAGATCGTCTCCGCTGACGCTCGTTGAGCAATTCAGGCCGCCTCCGGCTGGGGTTTGATCAGCGTCAGCGTCAACCAGCGCGCGGTCAGCGCCGGCTTTTTCGAGCCCTCGATCTCAATCGTCACGCCCAGCGCCGTCTGCACCCAGCCCGACGGCCTGACCTTGACGTCGGCCAGTACGAAACGGGTGCGGATGCGCGATCCGGTTTTCACCGGCGCCAGGAAGCGCAGCGATTCGAAGCCATAGTTGACACCCATCTTGCAGTTTTCGAGCGGCCGCATGGTCTCGAAAGTCATCGCCGACAAAAGCGAAAGCGACAGGAAGCCATGTGCGATGGTGCCGCCGAACGGCGTCTCGCGCTTGGCGCGCTCCGGATCGCAGTGGATGAACTGGTGGTCATCGGTGGACTCGGCGAACTGGTCGATCATCCGCTGCGAGACCACCCGCCACGGCGACACGCCGACTTCCTTGCCGACGCTGGCCAGAAGTTCGTCGAGACTGATCGGTTCCACGCTAATGTCCTCCATTTCAACCGTCCGAAGCGCGAGCGGCTTCATTCCGTGAACAGTGTCACCCCATGCTGCACCGACTGCCGGCCATCCATCGGCAGGATGGCTTCGGTGAGATGACTGCCGTCACGGCTGCACGAATAGAACGTTCCGCCGGCAATCTCATTCGGCGCACCGATGCGGCCGATCCGAACATGGCCGCAGACGGGCTGGCTTCTACCTCGGTCACGGTGCGCGTCCTGCAGGCCAGTGAAAACAGCTCGTCTTGCTACCGGTGATCATTCCGCCGGCGCCGCTATGCGGTATTGTCGCAGATTGATAAAATCAATTGTCTGGATAGGAACCATCCGTGTCTCGAATTTGGAGGAGTCCAGCAGACGGCGTGGCTTGTGGTCCTTGTTGAAGCGCGCCGACCTCATTGGCCGCTAGCTCTGAGCCGGCAAGAAGCGCCAGTTCAATGACATTGGGTGTCGACACGGCAAAGCGGCATCAGATGCTAATTTATTATGCGGAATAGCGCTTGCTTCAAGAAGCGCTCGGCCTGACGTGGAAGCAGCACTGGATCTGGATTGTCGGTATGCGCGGATATTCGCGCAGCACAGCGGCAACCGCAGCGACGATCGATCTCAGCCGTTGCGAGCATGCCGATGTTGGTGGCGGCCACTCTGTTAGGCTGAAGCGTAGCGCGCATCTGATCCGCCACCAGACCGGGTTGCGTAACTTGGATTTCCAAGGCGTCTTCATGGGTTTGCACCGTCAGCGCGCTGACAGCAAGGCAGGTGCGCACGCCAAGGCAAGCGATCGTCTCGATCTCGCGGGCAATTCCAGCCCCACCGCGGGAATCTGACCCGGCAACGACGAGCAGATGCGGTTCTCGCCCCAGCGCCATTGCTCTGTCTTTCGATCCATTCTCGCGTGCGCGCTTCTGGGGCGTCGTTCAGCGCAAAGTCGGTGACCACGGCTGCGCTTTCCGCGCCAGCCTCGAAAAACGCCTTCGAGCCGGTCAGGTTGAGGCCGCCGATGGAGACCAATGGGATCGGCGCGACCTGGTGCTTCCACTCGCTGATCCGCTCGAGCCCTTGCGACGCCCATTCATCTTCTTGAGGCTAGTTGGATAGACTGGGCCGAGCGCCACATACTCCGGCTCGGCCACTGGCGCAGTTCGGTGTGATCGTGGATCGAAAGGCCGAGCTTCAATCCGGCGTATTTCATCGTCAGCATCGGCGGCAGCCAAATCCTTTTGACCAAGATGGACGAGTCGCAGCCTTCCTCGATTGCCGTGCGCCAATAGTCGTTGACGCTCACTTGGCAACCATGGACCGCGCAGGCGTCGTTCGCGCAGCGGATTTCCGTCAGTCCTTTCTCGTCCATATCCTTTATCCGGAGCTGCACCAGACTCACGCCGAGCGGCACCAGCCGGTCAATCCCGCCGGCACGTCCACGACTTCATGAGAAGACGGCCCTGCCGATCGTCGGTGGGTAGCGCGGTTCGAGCATTCCCGAGCTGAAAGCTTCACGACCGGCATCGACCGCTTTGCCGAACGCACGCGCCATGCCGACCGGATCGGCCGCCCTCGGGACCGCCGTGTTCAGGAGCACGGCGTCAAACCTGAGCTCCATGACGGTCGCCGCGTACGACGGCCGTCCGAGCCGTGGATCCACAATCAACGGAATGTAGGGGAAATGTCCGCGCATCAACTGGACCTCGGAGCTCAACGCTTCATCGCATTAGAATGAGCGTTCGAAACGCAGGATACCGCCGACACTGCTCTTCTTGTTGGCATTGGTCCAGTTCACTTCGGAAGCTTTCACCTTTCCGACGGCGGAGCCTCCGTAGCGGTCATAGTCGAGTTCAGCCGTAACTGTGAAATCTGGAAGAAGCGCGTAGGCGACGTTCCCAGCGACACCATAGTTCTTGAGCTGATCACCCGAGAGCTGAAGGTTCAACGAAGTTGTCTCGTTGAGCTCGTAAGCGGCGCCAGCCCAGAAAGCCCAGTTCCCGCCCCAAATCTTATAGAAGCCGCGACCATGAGCGTCGATCGCGTTCATGGGGTCGTCGTTGAGCTTGCCATTGGAACCGTAGCCGAACATTCCGAACAGCAACAGTTCGTTGGTGACATTGATGTCGACACGGACCTTGGCGGCCACCGATTCGTAGTTGCTATCATAACCAGCAACGCCGGTGATCGCTCCCCAGCCATGTGTGTATTTCAAGCCGCCGACTATGTGCGGAGCGTAGTTGTCGATTGTGCCGACCACGCCTGAGCCTTCTTCGAGCGAAACCACGGCCGAAAAGCCGTTCCCGGCGTCGAAGTAGTACTGGACCACATTGGTATCCAAAGCGCCGTACGGAACCGGCGTCTGGTTGAGTACGTCACCCGCGCCGCCAATAAACATGTCGAAGGCCGACCAGTCCTTACCAACTCGGAGGCCACCAAGCTGAATCCAGGCGAAAGTCAAGATGCTGTCTCCGTTGAAGGCATAGGACCGAGAACTGTCCGAAACCGAAGTGTGGCGGTTACCGAAATTCACGCGGGTTTCGGTGTAGGTCTTCAACGTGCCGAGTTCGGTCTCCTGGCCGGTCCAAGCTTTCAGTGTGAAGCGCGTGTTGTTTTGCCATGTACCCTGATCCTCACCAGTCCTCACATCTGAGGTTCTTGCGTGGTAAAACAATCCGACATCGCCCAAGCCCACGTAGTAGCTAAGATAGCCGCCGATGCGCAGGCAGGTCTCGGTGCCTGAAATATAGACGTAGCTGGAGCCGTAGACGTCGCAGATCTTGAGGTACTCAGTGGGATCAGGCTCGGGGACGATGATCACGGCGCGAGCGTCGGAAGCGGCGATCAGTGCCGCAGTTGAGCCGAGGAGGAGGCTCCCAATGGTCATTGTTGATCTCCGTCTAAACAGTAAAAGGAATCGAGACCGATAAATGATTTTTGCTAAGCAAACGATTGATAGCGCATCAAGCTGAATTCTAGGAGTGTTGCTGCACCTGTCGTGCTAATACTCAGGACAATTTAGAATGTGACTGAGACTTGTTGTCACATATATTAAGCAGTTATCACTCCCGGACGGTCATACAACATTTTTATACAATCACCCCTTTTCACCTCCGCGGTGGGCCTTACAAAGGGTACTACTGCAAATAACGTACCATCCTGACGACCCAGCTGCGGCTTGAAGCTCAAATGTGCGGGCGGACCTTGGTTCCCGCTTCCGTTCTTTTTGCCTTGCGGATCCACCCAAGCAGGAACGGCAAATCTTTCGGCTACGGCTCGTCTGTTCGCTTCGCGACAGTTTGGCTTAATGGCGACGGCATTGTTTGCTGTGAGCCCCGCCGTTGAGGCATCATGCGGCGGCCACCGCCCGGTACGACGCCGTCACTTTGGCGAGCTGATGGTCGATAACCACGCGCCGCAGCCTTGCACCACTGAATCAGTAGGCGCTAGCCTTGGCAGTGCGGCGGACCTGACGGTCGCGTCGAGCAGGTTCTCGTCCTGAAAGCGGCGCGCCACAGCTAATGCTTCTTGCCAGCAATTCACACAACGAGCTCATCGAGATGGCAGAGATCACTATGGGGCGGCGCTAGCTGGCGAGCAAAGTCTGGTCCCAACACCGTATTGTCTCGTCGGATGCGGCATCTGCGCTCAGAAGAATCTCCCACGCGCAGATGAAGGGAAGGTACGGTGGAACAAAACGGTGCGCGTGAGGGTTGCGGCGGGAACACCACGCTGACCGAGTGCGCTCAGACCATCGCTGTCCAGCCAAGACTGAACGGCGCCCATTGCTAAAAAATTTCGAGCCCAAAGCGGAACGGACTGACATAGCGCAAAGACGCAGGCGAGCGCAGCGGTAAGGTTGGATGTTATCAGCATGGGACGGTGACCGTTGCAGACCACGAAATTTCGAGAGGCCCGGCTGCCTTGGTACACTATCTATCCGGCTGTGTCGGAGTTCTCTGGGGCGGTCGGCGCCGAGGCTTATGAGGAATGGCTCAGGAACCTGCCGGCTGATGATCCGGTGTCACTCTATCTGCACGTTCCGTTCTGCCGATCAGCCTGCTGGTATTGCGGCTTCCCAACCACCATCACCCGCCGTGATGCGCCCATCCTCAACTATCTGGCGGCGCTGCGTGACGAGATCCGTCTGGTTTCGGTGCGAGTGCCGAAGACGTTGCCCGTGAGCGACATACATTTCGGCGGCGGAACGCCGTCTCTCATCGGACCAGCCGAGTTCCTCGCTCTGATGGAGTTCCTGCGATGCCGCTTCGCCATCTCGAAAACAGCTACGGTCGCCATCGAGATCGATCCACGCACGCTCACGCCCGAGATGGCGGAAGGCTTGGGAGCGGCCGGCGTGAACCGCGCGAGCCTGGGCGTACAGAGCTTCGATCCCATTGTTCAAAAAGCGATCAACCGGATCCAGAGCGAGGCCCAGACGTCGGCTGCCGTGGAAATGCTGCGCCGGCATGGAGTAAGCCGCATCAACTTCGACCTCATCTACGGCCTGCCGCGTCAAACGGTGGAGTCGTGCGTCGAAACAGTGAGGGCGGCGGTCGCCATGCGCCCCGACCGGCTTGCCTTGTTCGGCTACTCGCACATCCCATCCCAAATAAAGAATCAGCGCCTCATCGAGGCGGAATTTCTTCCCGACAGCGCTGCCCGCGCTGAACAGTATGCGGCTGTCACCGTGACGCTGATTGCCGCCGGCTACCGACAGATCGGGCTCGACCATTTCGCCTTGCCGGACGACGAGCTCGCGCTGGCACAGGAAACAGGTCGCCTGCGACGTAACTCGTTGGGCTACTCGGCCGATACCTGCAGAACCCTGATCGGTTTCGGCGCGTCGGCTATCGGCCGCATCGGCCAAGGATACGTTCAAAACGAAGTTACACGGGATTCCTACATCCGGCACATCGCAGCTGGCCGACTGGCGACATCGAAGGGCCATCGCCTCACAGACGACGACCGCGTGCGAGCCGCAATTATCGAGCGATTAATGTGCGATTTCGAGGCTGACGTGCCGGCAATCTGTGTCGCCCACGGATCTGATCCGATCCGTCTTCGCGATTCGGCTGAGCGCTTGGCCATGCTGGCCAAGGACGGGATAGTGGACTTCGAAAACGGCTTTGTCCGCGTACGGCGGGAGCATCGCTTTGGGATTCGCGCTGTCGCTGCCGCATTCGATGTGTTTAGGGATGGCGTTACGTATATCCCGCAGCAGCTTAATGCGATGCAAAGCACAACATAGTCCGGCATCAATGTCTCCGCTTGGAACCGCCGGCCTACTTGCCACGCCGGCCGGGCGCTGGTCTGGCAAGTGGGCTTTCCGTTTGCCAATGCGTTCGTTCCCGGCCCTCACGGGGCGGCGAGTCCCTGCCGTGAGCGCCTCACCCGCGAGGCTACATGGCGGCCGTGGAGACTACCTCAGCAGCGGCGCCCGATCGGAAACCTTAGCACCTCAGCGCTTTGGCGTGGCTGCTTGAACTCTTCGACGGCAACCGCCTCAATTAGCAGGTCCAAGGCTTCGCGGCCCCTTTGACTCATCGGGTCATCCCCACAAAGGTAGTCATACGCTCGATCTAAATGCACTCGGGCGGCGGAAAAATCGCTTGTCATATCATAGAACCCTCTCTACCCGCCCGCATTGCCGTCTACGAGGTGAAGGTAGTGCAATCGTCAATATATACAGATAAATTTGAATTAAATCGGAGATGATCATGGAGGCCGAGTTCCCTGACCTGATGCCGCCATCGAGCCCGCCGACGACCACTCGCTGGCGCTCGGTCGCTTCATAAATGCCGAGCACCCCGTCCCGCGACCACCTCTGACCTCCCTCCTTCGATGCTAGACGCGTGGAAGACATGGCTGCGCCGCCGCTGCGAGAAAGGCGTGTCCCGTTGCGCGGCGGCTGCATAGTGGGCAGCCAGCGCCGGGAGCTAATCGGCAAAGCCGCGTGTGGCGATTTTGCATAGCGGGCGCAGGCGAATCGCCACGCCCGTCCAGCATGTCCGATGCCGCGTAGGCCGCCAGGATCCCTGAGCGGAGTGCATGCACGATCCCGCGTGATGACAGTGGATCGGCACAGAACAGGCAGTCGCCCGCCGCGACCCAGCGGTCACCGGCGGCGGGATCGATCGTTGCGGTTCCCGCCGCCTTGATCATGCTGGCGGTCTCGATTGCGTTGGGCGGCACGAGCGGCGCGACGGACTGCGTTGCGGCTAAAGCGCGGTACCAATGTCCGGCTTTGCGCAGTTCGCTGCCCAGATCCGGATCGGTGAGGCACGCGCAAGTCGGCGCTGTACCACCAGCCTTCGGGACGCGCCTCGACGACCATGCTGCAATCGCCCGGTGCGCGGTCGAAAAAGCGTGTGTAGGCGGCAAGATGTCCGTGCATGGTGAGCTTGGCGCCGAAACATCGGGCCAGCCTCCAACTGGACCGGTCGCCCAAACCACGGCGCGGGCAACGATAGCTTCATCGGCCAGCTTGAGCAGCCAGCCTTGATCGTCGCGCACTGCCGAACCCACGGCCGAGCCAAACCGCGTGTCCACACCTGCCGCCTTGGCCGCCTGCACCATCAGCCGGTCGAATCGCGTCCGGTCGAGCTGCCAGCCGGCACCTTGAGCGGAAAACATGCCGTGCCGCTCGCTGGGAACTTCATTGGCCCACACCGAAACAAGCGCACGATTTTCAACGAAGCCGGCCTCGGCGAACGGCGTCCAGACACCAAGCTGACGCAGCAGCCCATTCGCTACTGCCGGCAGCACCTCTCCCGGCTTTGGCCGATCATGCCTTCCTGCTTCCAGCAACAGCACGCTCCGCGCGGGTGCATCGTTGCCAACGCCAGTCCGGATGTGGTCGCCGCCGAACGTGATCGTCTCAGCGAGCTGGCGGGACAAAATGCCAACCTCAAGATAGCGTTGGCCCGGATCAGCGAGGCGGACTGAGGAAGACTTTAAATTCAAAAGGTGACACGCGGCAATAGTCGCGTGCCGCTGTAGCCCCAGGCTCCGCTTCACCGTCGGGACCGATCGGTCGCACTCTCAGCCTGGGGTTCTTCTCTGCCACCCATCATCGAATTTTGGTGGATTGTCCGTCTCCCGCACCGGTTTGAGCGCGATAGACAAGAATCGCGTTTTCTGTGCCGGCCGGGCTTCAATGACGGGGATGGCGAAAAGCTGAGTGCTCGGGCTTGCGGGCCGAGCTTGTCGGCCGCTCGATGGAAAGGGTCATTTGAGGTGGGGTCTCGGCCGCGTGCAGCTGAAAGACACGCTCGTCCAGTTCCTTGTCCCCTTCCGTCAGACGATGATTGAGGCGAAGGTAGTCCGTCCAGGTCGGCGTGCGGAACGTTTCTGTCCAATGCATAGGCTTCTGCAGGTTCCGCTGGAGCGTCCAGTTCCGAGCACCGACGCGGCTGTGTACATGGCGCCGCTGCCGCATGAGGTCGAGGAAGGCCTCGAGATTTCTCTCGGCTATCAGATATTCGATCTTGACCACGATCGGGCCGCTCCTCGGCTTCAAGTTGAGAGAGACAGCTGGGGCATCGAATTCCTCCAAGGGATCGGGCTCGGAGTCGCGGTGCTCTCGAAGAGGAAAGAGAACGCCGGCTGCAGCGACGATCAACAGGGCTCCAGCGGAGCCCTCCAGCGCCCAGGTCAACGAATGGTTTTCGGCCACCGTGCCCCACACCCAGCTGCCGAGCGCGATGCCGCCGTCTATCAAAGCATAGTAGATCGAGATGGTGCGCCCCACGACCCAGCGCGGGCTCGCCAGCTGCACGCTCACACCAACCCCGGACCAGGCGGTCACCCAGCCCGCGCCGCCCAAGGCGAGTGCAATTGCCGCAACGGCAATCGAAGATGTCAGTGCCAGGGAGAGAGAACACGCCGCACAGGCGACGCAGGAGAGCCTCATCAGCCTTTCTTGCGACAAGCTCCGTCTGAACAGGCTGTTGGAGAGGCCGGCGAAAACGGCACCGGTCCCGAAGCCAGCCATGAGCGCGCCATAGGCAAGCGGGCCTCCTCCCAGCTGGTCGCGGACAACCACCGGCAGCAGCGCGAGTATGGCGATGCTCGCCAGGCCAAAGAGGGTTCCGCGCGCGATCGCGGCCTTGATTTCCGATGACATCGCCGTGAAGCGCAGCCCGTCATAGATCGCCGTCCTCATCGACTCGCGTGGAAGAGGGGAAGAACGAACCTTCCACTTGCAGCGCCAAATAGTGGCCAAGGGTACGAAATAGGTGAGCGTGGTCACCGCGAATGCCGCCATAAGGCCAAACGAGGCAACTACAATGCCGCCGAGCGCCGGGCCCACAGTCCGGACGGTATTGAATCCAACAGAAAGCAGGGTGACGGCAGCGGGAACATCTCGTCGATCCACAATATCGCCAACCGACGCTTGCCAGGCCGGATCATTGAGAGCACCGCCGCTTGCGATCAAGAAGCTGAAGCCGAGGATCATCCACGGACTGACAAAGCCCAGCGCCAGCGATGCGGTCAGCATCGCGGAGGCAGTCACCATAAGGCACCGACCGGCGAACATGACCCGGCGCCGGCTGAAATTGTCAGCGAGAGCCCCGGCGAAGACAGACAAGACGAAGGCGGGCAGGTTCGATGAAGCCTGAACCAACGCAACCATCAGATCGGAAGTCGAGATCGTTGCCATCAGCCAGCTGATGGCGACAGTCTGCATCAACCAGCCGAGGCTTGAAACCTGCGTGGCGAGCCAGATCGAGCGAAAGGTGGGCTGCAGAAGTGGCCCAAAGGTCGTTGGTGCAGCCAAATCTTCGTTTGATCCAGCCACCCTACTCATTTTGCGAACCTTTTCTTTCCGTTATTGTCGCTTCCCATGTAATCTAGGCTGAACCGTGGCGGCTTAAGAATAGATGGCCCATTTGCCTACGACGAATGTGGCCACAGTTCCTCCTGACCAGTTGTCAGGCGGCCGGGACGCAGACATGGGCCGGCTCACTCGCCTTCAACGACATCTTGGTGAGCCGGGATTCACATGTCATTTGAGGCATCATGCTCGATCGACGCGCTGCCGAGCGATTTTTCGCGAAACGTTACCCTGTTCTTTTGTTGGAAACTCACTCATCAGCGGCGTTCGATGCTGAGTGTGGCTTCCGAAAAGTGAGGACGCTTGCAGATCTTTGACAGGATCAGTTCCCTGATAGATGCAGACGATTGCCAGGCCGCGATCGAAGACGCGCGCGCCCTGCTCCTTCAGTTCGGACAAAAGTCTGATGCGCTCACACATGCGATCGACGAGTTTCTGCTCGACCTGATGACATTGGCTTTCATCGTCGAATGTTACGGACGCGGCTTTGAACTTTTGGCGCGAACGCTTGCCCGTAGAAGGCTGGCGAAGGTCAGACTGTTGTCGGGAGGGGTCGGCCGGGCAGAACGGGTTCCAAAGCCTGATGGCTGAACCGGCGATCGAGCCGCGTTCCATTAACGACGTGGCGACCGCCAAAAAAAGGGCATCGGAAAACCGAGGCCCTTTAGGTGTAAAGTCAAAACCTTCAGAGGGGAACAGCTGATACCATGGAATGGGAGGAAACCATCGCGTGCATCAGCTGTAAGCTTAATGGCTAAAAGTTGTGCAATGCGCAAACACATTTTGTGCAATGCAGCTATGCAGTAACGCAAAGCCTCAAGTTGCAAGATCGATTTTGGAAATGTTTGCTGCTCGTACGGTGATGGGCGAGATCCTTAAGCGTATGTACGGCGGCATGATGGACGCTTGCAAGCAGCCAGACAAGATTATCGCGAAGCTAAAATAAGAGGTTCGATCCAATCGGCGATGCTCAATACCCGCGCCATTCTGGTTCAGCCGGGCGTTACATCGCCTCGCCAAGTTGAGGATGTATTGGTCGCGAGCAGCCGTGCGCCAATTTGGAACCCACGACCATATGCAACGATTGGGGACTGTCCGAAGAAGGCCGAGAACGGTTGAAAGTGCGCTAGATGGAGATATGCGGATTCCGACGTGAAGCCGGCCGCCATTCCGATCAAACACCGGCCACCATTCCGGTATGAAGCCGGCCACCGTTCCAACCAAAGACCGGCCGGTTTTCGGCACTGAAGATTACCTCCTGGGTCAGCAACTTTGGCATCAATTGCCTCGCGATGAACGAGGACATTTTGATGCCGGCAAAGAGAAGGCTGACCATGAGACAGTTGAGACAAATGCTTCGGCTTGCCGGAAGCGGGACCAGCTCCCGCGAGATTGCGGTCGTGCTGGGAATAGCACGCAGTACGGTGCAGGATAATCTGCGGCGCGCAGCGGCAATCGGGTTGAGCTGGCCCCTGCCAGGCGAGCTGACCGATGACGCGCTTGAGAACAAACTCTTCGCTCGCAATGGTGTCAAACAGGGCACGCGGCGGCGCACAGAGCCGAACTGGGCCCATCTTGCCGTCGAGCTTAAGAAGCCGGGCGTCACGCTCCTCATCTTGTGGGAGGAGTATCGAGGAAGTCATCCCGACGGATATGGCTACAGCCGGTTCTGCGAGCTCTTTCGCAGCTTCGAACAGCGGCTTTCGCCGACGATGCGCCAGGAACACGCCGCCGGCGACAAGGTCTTCGTCGACTATTCCGGCAAGAGGATCCCGATCGCTGATCGAGACACCGGCGAGATCCGTGAGGCGGAGATCTTTGTGGCGGTCTTGGGAGCGTCCAGCTTCACCTATGCCGAAGCAACCTGGACCCAGACACTGCCTGATTGGATTGGTTCACACGTCAGGATGTTTCGTTTCTTTGATGGCGTTCCCCGCCTGGTCGTCCCCGACAATCTGAAGTCGGGCGTCAGCCGCGCCAGCTTCTACGATCCCGAGATCAACCGCAGCTACGGCATGATGGCATCCCACTATGGCGTCGGCGTTCTTCCGGCACGGCCGCGACGGCCGAAGGACAAATCGAAAGTCGAGAACGGCGTGCGTTTCGCCCAGTCCTGCATTCTGGGGCGGCTGCGCAACCAGACCTTCTTCTCGCTGGCCGAGGCCAATGCCGCCATTCGCCAGGCACTCGATCGCATCAATGATCACGTCATGCGTCGGCTGGGCGTCAGTCGCCGGCAACTGTTTGAGAGCGTCGAGCGTGCTGCGCTCGCAAGCCTTCCGAGCGAAGACTACGAATTCGCCGAGTGGCGTTTGGCCCGCGTCTCGACGGACTACCATGTCGAGTTCAAGACCTTCTTTTATTCCGTACCGCACAGCCTCATTCGCCAGCAAGTCGATCTGAGAGCAACGGCACGCACCATCGAGATCTTTCACCGCGGCAAGCGCATTGCCGTCCATCAGCGCCGCTATGGCGGCCCTCGTCATGGGACGGATCCGGATCATATGCCCAGCTCCCACCGGCGATATGCCGAGTGGACGCCGGATCGGTTCCGTCGCTGGGCCGCATCCGTCGGCCCCGAGACGGAAGGCTTGGTTGTCGCAATCCTCGCCAGCCGCCCACATCCTGAACAAGGCTTTCGAACATGCCTGGGTGTTCTGCGCCTGTTTCGCGATATCACACGCGATCGCGCCGAAGCCGTGTCAGCCCGCGCTGTCGAGATCGGTGGGCTGAACTGCAAGAGCATCGCCTCGCTTATCGCCAATCACAAGGCCGCACGCCATTCCACCGAACCGACCGCCATCGTCGATCACGCCAATCTGCGTGGCCCTGATTACTTTCATTGAGGAGACACACCAATGCTGATCAATCCCACCATCGACATGCTGCGAGAGCTCGGCCTTCATGGCATGGCCACCGCCTTCCAGGAGCTCGACGCACAATCCGAAGCACGCGGCCTCGAGCACGGCGAATGGCTTGCTATGCTGCTCGAGCGCGAGGCGACCATGCGCCGCCAGAAGCGTTTCGAAGCCCGCGCCAGGGCTGCAAAGCTTCGCCATGACGCACAGATCGAGAATGCCGACTTTCGTGCCGCACGCGGTCTTGACCGTTCATGGCGCTCGCCGGCTGCGACTGGATTCGCAAGCATCACAGTCTTCTCATCACCGGGCCGGCGGGCGTCGGCAAGAGCTGGCTGGCCTGTGCGCTCGGCCACAAAGCTTGCCGAGAGGATTTCTCCGTCGCCTATCACCGCGTTCCCCGGCTGTTTGCAACACTTGCCCTCGCCAGAGGCGACGGACGTTATGGCCGCATCCTCAAGCAACTCGCCAAAACCGACCTTCTCATTCTCGATGACTGGGGACCGGAAAAACTCAATGATGACCAGCGGCGTGATGTGCTTGAGATCATTGAAGACCGCTACGAACGCCGATCGACAATCGTCACCAGTCAGCTGCCCCTGGATCACTGGTACGAGATCATTGCAAACCCAACTCTGGCCGATGCCATCCTCGACCGCCTCGTTCACAACGCCTATCGCATCGATCTCACCGGTGAAAGCATGCGAAAACAGCGCTCGCCAAGAGCGACCGAAACAGCGCAAGCTTGATCTGAAACGAAACCCAATCCAAACATCAACCAGACCCAGGATCAGTCCGAAAAATGGCCGGCTTCAAATCGGAACACCGGCCGGAATGAAATCGGAATGACTGGCCGGCTTCAAATCGGAATCGATGGCCGGCTTCGTCGGAATACGCAGAGATATTCTGAATTGGAACGGGGGCCTGGTTCATCGCCAAAGCGAGACATGGATGAAAAGCAGATCGCGCCCAACGCCTGATCCAACCATTGCAACGGAAGTCCCCTGGTCGGAAAGCCTAAACCGCATATGATGACAAGCATTTCGAGCTCTATTTGAAGCTCATGGACGCTTGCGCCGACAGTGCCAGCGAAGAGGAGATGGCGCTGGATGTACTGGGTATCGATCCGGTCAAAGAGCCAATCCGCGCCCGTAAGGCCCTTCGCAGTCACCTCAAACGGGTGCTCTGGTTTATGCATGAGGGCCATAAGGAACTGCTTCCAAGCCGGCCGCCTCAATAACTGCGGCGCCGAACAAGGTTGCCCGAGAGATCAGGTGGCGCCCTCGGGGGATGCGAGGACACTTGAAAGCCGCAATCGGGTTATCATCTCCATACTGCGTGATCTCTCGGTGTACTACGGTCCCGACTTTACGGATGTCACCCCCGTCGGCCTGGGGCACCCCTTCAAGGTGACATTCACGTCGGCCCCGGATTTGTCTGGCACCTACGAGAACGTTGCAGGGAGCGGCTCGGTAACCGGCTTTGAACGACCCGGTCAACTCGTAATGACCTACTCCGGAGCAGATGGGATGTCCCATGGAGTTGCCATTCTCCAAGACATTCAGACCCACCTTTCTTCCAACAACGTCGAGCATGATTACGTGGGAGCCGTTTTGGTCCACGCTTGCTATAAGGCGGACACCCAGCAGTGCGATGCCGCCAAATCACGCAATATAAATTCTGCAGGGCGATTTTGTCGAAAAACAGGGAACCCGACAAGGATCCTTCCCTCAAGGGTTACTCGACGAACCATGTTCGGCTTTTCAGAACGATCTGAAGCTGAAACTTAGCCCGACGGCACAGCTTTAGGCACGAAGGCGCTCACCAGGGTCGCAGCTCAAAGAGAACGGCGCCCTTCGCCGGGGGGCCGTCCGTTCCGCATCCCGCCTGACGGCGGCGCGTTGCTGATGCTCCTACGGCCGCCCTGTTGAGCCGGTCTCAGGGCCACGGTCTTTCTCCTGCACCGATCTGACTTGGTCCCGCTGGCGGGCATTTAGGTGCTTCCGTTTTGTACGCTCTTCTTTCTTGGGCCGCTTCGCGGCACGGCTGCGCCGACATGGATGTGCCTAGCGGCACCTCTCCTATGTAGCGGGAAGAGAGGCGCGCGGCCCTCTCTCCCCAGCAAGCCGCCGCGGGCGGGTTCCCCCATCTTCCTCCGCTTCGCTAGGTGCAGACCGGGGAGACCCCTCCGCCCCCGGGACTTGCCCCCCCTCGCTCCCCGCTACTCGCCGCGAGGCAGGGGTTCAGGGGACCTGAACCCATCAGGTCAATCCCTGAAATCAACACGAGCAAGTCCATGAATACCGCAGTTATCACTATCCCGCCCGCAGGTAGGGCCGAACTGGCCGCCAGCATCGAGGCCCATGGCCTCATCCATAACCTTTTGACCCGCAAGGCCCCGAAGGGAGCCAAGTTCGAAGTCGTCGCCGGAGGGCGGCGACTGGGGGCGTTGCGGTTGCTGCTGGACGAGGGCCGCACCTACAGGGCGTGGCTGTGACCAAGGATTATCCGGTCAACCGCTGGCTTGAAGACATTACGGCAGTTGCCGGCCATTATGCGTTTCTCCCTGAAGTCGACCTGCCAGATTTACTCAACGGCTTAGGCTACCGAAGCCTGGGGATGAGGATCTGGAGGGCATTGCCCAAACAGCGCGAGAGCACTGGGGAATCGGATTGCGACCGACCCCAACGTAGTTGCTCTGCTGGAGCAGATCGGCGTCGTCGTGGCGAGCGAACCAATGGAAACCACACAGTTGGATGGGCTAAGCAGGTGGGGATCTGATCGTCGCCCACACGTACTTCTAGCGCAGTCATTCGCGCGAAGACAATTTGATGCCGCGCACGAGTTGGCCCACCTCTTGCTGCACCGTGCAGTGTCCGAGGATGAGCTTGTCGAGAACTTCAAGCTGATCCAAGACCAAGCTCATCGGTTCGCTTCAGCGTTGCTTCTGCCGGCGAGTCAGTTCTCGGCTGAGGTCACTAGTGCCTCGCTTTGGGAGCTGAGAAGGTTCGCTGGCGCGTGTCCATCAAGGCTCAGATCATGCGTCTCCAACGCCTCTGCATTGTCGATGCCGAGGGAGCGACCCGCCTTTATCGTAGCTACAGCGCCAAGGGCTACTCAGGATCCGAGCCCTACGATGACGTTTGGCCGCTCCAGCAACCTACGTTACTGGCTGATGTATTTCGGACCGTGGTGGATGACGGGGGCTGTCCAAGGAAGAGCTTCGGCACGATCTGCCGTTGTTCGCTCATGATGTTGAGAGCTTGGCTGCACTTCCTCCGGGCTGGCTCTCGCAAGAGCCTGCTCGCGTCGTGAAGCTGAAGCTCGTGGCGCCGACCCGCGGTGAGGGGCCGTCCGGCCAGCTCGGCGAGGTCATACCAATGTCGCGCCGACAATAAGCGACGTCCGCCAAGAAATATGCCGCAAGCGAAACAGCGGTGGTGTGCTTACATATGGGCAAGCTGCCGTTGAGATAACCGTCTGCCTGTGCCTAGGCTGCCCTATAGCCGACAGGGAAAATGCGCTGGTGTTTCTTCTTGTAGATGCAGTAAGTGAGCAGATCGTAGGTGTTTGAGAAGCTGTGCAACCAGAATACATGGGGTTCGCCGTTCGCATCATAAAAGATGCTTTCGCCTTCGCCTACTGGACCCCGTTTGCGGTTCGTTGCGTGATCGCAGATCGCGGAATAGGCAACTGTGGTGGTGATTCCGGGAAAGTGCTCAGCTAAAGCTATCGATCTTGGAAAATATGCCACATTGTCATTCCCCGCCTTCTCGCAAATATCTCTGTGATACGGATGCCGACTGACAACGCCGAAGGCAGGAAACTCCGGGTCGCGTTCACAAACCATTTGCCAAAGTGTTGTTGTAAGTGTGTTCCCATAGCGCTTGCGAAGCTGCTCGATACTCTTCCATTCCAATGAGCAGTCCAGCGCTTCCGGTCGAAACCTTCCTCCGAGAAACAAGAGATGGCGTCCGCCATAGTTAGCTTCTGCTTCCATTGCCTGATGGAATGTTGGGTTCAGCGTGGACTCGTTGTCGCCCAGAAGCAGGGAGCGATGCCACGGTAGAAGGTCATGTGTAATTTCATGTGCGATGAGGAAGCGTCGCTTTAGCTCGGCTACCTCGTCATCGATGAAGATTCTTTTGTCGCCTTCCTTCAACATTAGGATACCACGAAGGCCATATTGCTGGACTACATCGACCATGCGCTTAGCCGTGCTGGTGATCTCGTTCCCAGCCATTCGCGCCCTGTGGGCGATCTCATCTAATAGGCTCAAGTTCGCCTTGCTATAATAGGTAAGGTCAAGCTTTTGCAGCGCGCGCACCTGCTCGAGCCTTAATGGGGGCTCTGGATTGCCGAGATCACGTAGCAAACGTGATATGTGCTCATGGATATCTCGGCGCTCAAAGTTCCCGATTATCGGCTCAATCGCAGACATGGTCATCCATTCTTCTTATCGATTGACGCCAGTACCTTAACGAAATCGTTGAGGTCGCGCCTTTCAGCCTGGCTTAGTTTCGATAGGTCGTCTGAACTCGCAGCAAAACGATGCACCGCTTCGGTGAGATTGTCATTCTGCGCGGACGCCGCCGCAGTCAGCAGTCCTACAGCACGTGCTGAAACCCCAATAAACTCGGCTAGCTGATGAACGGTACGCGGGCCTGGAACATAGTTGGGATCCTTCTCCACCTGCTCCAATTCCGCCGCATCAACACGAATTTTGGCAGCCAACTGCGCAATGCTTAAACCGTCCTTGCGTCGAAGCTGATGCACCAACTTAAACAACACAGCAGATTTCTGTTCGGGGGCAGCCGAATTAGGCTGCCCCGCAGTTGCTTGATGACGAGACTTCTCCTGCATAAGACGCTCAAGCGGAGCTGCGTCGCGGAGCGGGAGCCCCACGTCGCAATCGACATCCGGATCATGTTCGATATGGCTGCGCAGCCAATCGGCAGTGAAATGTAATTTCATGGTCGACTCCTCTTGTTAGTGTTGCACGGATAGGAAAGTCGCAGCATCCCTGCTGGAAAGCTCGAAGTATCTAAGTCCTTTATGTACTCCTTCGCTATCCGTTCCGAAATCCGTCATTCCGATCGCATCCCGGTAGAAAACTTCTGCGCCACGAAGTGAATGCAGACCAATTCGGCCACCAAATTCCTCTTCTAGGCTCAAGCTGACGGCCGTACCGATGAGCACACGGCCCGCGCCCTTGTAAGTCGGGTCAGCAACCAACTTTGGTCGGTTCCATGGAGCCGTCGCCAAAAACTCCACGTAGATCAGCGGCGCTCGCTGATGCTCGGGGTGGCGACTGAAGCAATCCTGACCGCCTTTGCGCGTCATCATGATGGCTTGGGTACTGCCACCACATTCAAGCACGAAGAAATCGAACAGGAAGGGGTCGTTCAGCGCAACCAGCGCCTTCTTGCCCCATTCCCAATGGGCGTCTTCAGCATTGACCTCTGCTAACGTCTGAAGGGAAGCCTTAGCCTCCCTCCGACGCAACTCAAAAAGAGGTCGCCAGCGTCCTTCGATATGCGCGAGATTCGTGCTGTCCAAGCCATGATACAGGTGTGCATCTTCGTACAGGCCTGTGGCACGATTTTTGAGAAAGACTCGATCGATCAGCCCTTTCATAGAACCATAAGCTCTACTTTTTCTGATTTATCCGCGCTTTCGACGAACACCTTTTCGCCCCGCGCCAGTCGATCATCGACTGATTTGTAGAGCCGCAGCGCTTGGCGAACGAGTGCGGTTTTAGACAACCCTTTTTCTTCACACATGGTTTCAAGGACGCTCATTTCTGCGTCCGACAAATTAAGCGTCATCGTACGCTTCACAGGCGCTTCTCCCTAACCAGCACTCTCCATGTAGCTATAAAGTCCATACCTGTCAATCAAAAAACAATCATTAATTAGCCAATCAATAGCTAGACATTGGCTAAAAACTCCATATATGATTTGTGCAGAATGAGAAACAAGGAGGGTTCAATGCCTGACGTAACGCACTTTACATATAAGCTGGATGGTCGCGTGATCGCCACCAATGACGCCATAATCTCAGGTCGCGAGGTCCGCACCATCGGCGGGCTCAATCCAGCTAGCGGTTATATTCTCATCCAGATTGCGGACGGGTCGACGCGTTCGATCGGGCTTGAGGAGCCGACCGACCTGCGACAGATGCCGCAGCCTGAGTTCCTTTCATTCGAAGGTGATCGGACCTTCTCCCTCACCGTCAACGAGCGCGGCTGGGAATGGGGGGCGGCCAAACTCTCCGCAGCTGACATCTACCGTTACGCCAGCATCGATGAGGAACTCGAGCTAATCCTGGACAGCGCCGGCGACGCGGTCATTCCCGCTGATGGCGAGGTGACTCTGGGCGGACAGGGAGTCGAGCGCATCCGCAGCCGCGAAGCGAAGACGGTGGTCATCAAAGTCAACGGGCGACCGCGTACGGTGCCCAAGAAAAAGCTCAGCTATCGTGAGGTTGCACTTCTCGCCTACCCTGACGCCGACTTCGAGAAATTCAAGTACACGATAACTTACCTGAAAGGTGTACACGGCGCGGAAGGTGATCTGGTGGAGGGCGAAAAGATCGAAGTCAAGAATGGGATGGTCTTCAATGTCCGCCGATCTGATAAGTCGTGATCCACATCTGAAGCAACTGCTGGACGAGGGGTTTGAGCTTGAGATGCGCGACCTCGTCCTCCTCGTTCACAGCGTGCCCTATGTGAAGCGGGACATGTCGCTTGGTCGAGGCACACTTGTCTGCACTCTGTCGCTGGATACGGAAGGCCTGACCTCGACTCCACTGACGGACCACACCATGTGGTTCGCCGGCGAGACGCCTTGCCATCGCGATGGCACGCCAATGACAAATATCATCCATAATAGTCAGGAAGCGACTGTGGGGTCGGACATCAAGGTCCACCATTATTTCTCGTCGAAGCCAGAAGGCACCGGCCAGTATGCCAACATTTACGACAAGGTTGTCACCTATGAGTCTCACCTCGGTGCTGCTGCGCGGTCTCACGACAAGACCGCCAACGCGCGTACAGGCGTCACGTTGGCCAGTGCGGAGGACGATAGTCCCTTCGCGATTCCCGATTCTGCGTCAGTCCGCTACGGAATCCTCGCCGCCAACCGCAAACTCAGGGGCAGCATCGCGATCATCGGCCTCGGCGGAACCGGTGCCTATCTGCTCGACCTCGCCGCCAAGACCCGTGTTGCCGAGATCCACATCTACGATGACGACCAGCTTCTCAACCACAATCTTTTCCGTTCGCCTGGTGCTCCTGAACTGGTGCTAGCGAAGAATTTCCCCCGCAAGGTAGATTATTACGCTGCGCTCTACGCGCGCATGCACAAGGGCGTGAAGCCGCACACCACTCGAGTGACGGCTGACAACATTGACGAATTTTCAGCCTATGACTTCGTATTTGTCTGCGTTGATAAGGGATCGTCGCGGCGCGTGATTGCCGAAGGGCTGGTTCGCCTGGGCATTGCATTCGTCGACACTGGCATAGGTATAGGGCTGGACGACAACACGCTCGACGGTTGCGCAAGGGCAACGTTTATTGCCCCTGGCATGCCGTGGGCGGAAGTGGCTACCCATCTGTCGTTCGGTGACGACGACGAAGAGGCCGATGTGTACGGAACCGAAATCCAGATCGCCGAACTCAATTCTTTGAACGCGATTATGGCGGTCATGCGCTGGAAACGCTGGCTGACCTTCTATCGTGATGAGCGCAACGAAAGGAACGCGACATACATGATCGAGGGCAACAATATCACAAACCGGGTGACATGATGGCTCGGGTGGATTGTCTTACAACGGTCTTCGTCGAAGACATTCCGGAACAACTGGAAGACGGTGTCCTTTACGTGTCGCGCGAATGCCACGTCGCGCTGCATAATTGCGCGTGTGGGTGCGGCGAGGAGGTTTCAACACCGCTCGTTCCGACTGAATATGACCTCATTATGGAAGACGAGGGAGCCTCGATATGGCCGTCGATCGGCAATCACGACTTCCCTTGTGGCTCGCACTACATCATTAAAAGCGGCCGCATCCAATGGGCCGGCAAGATGTCTCGCGCGCAGATCGAAGCGGGCCGCGTCCATGACCGTCTGCTCAAGCGCGGCGCCCAGCCGAAGGGGCTCAGGGCCATCGTCGCATGGTTCAAGCGCCTGTGGATCAAGTTCATTGGCTAATCAACGTTTGCCATGGGGTCGGCCGCAATTTGCGGTCGGGCTGGCGCCGACACGGCTGTCCTCCGATTGGCTCCAAGTAGGTCTAGGAAGCCGGTAGTCGTTGATGTTGCAAATCTGAATGAAGGGCAGGTTTCAGGGAAACGGTTACCTGGCGGCGTTGTCCAAATGAGGCGCGAAGCCCGATCTTTCATCCAGGAGCACCCGGACAACGCCGAAACTCGCTCGTCAGGGCCGGAGATCGCTTCGTTTTCTGTGAAGTCGGTCGATTAGGGATTCATTTTGGTCGGTACCCATCCAATTCTGAATGAACCGAATTTGGCGGTCTGACCGGCCGAACAGATAGGTGTCTGCTGACCCAACGACGTGTTCGTTTATTGGCCTAATGCCAAACCCAGACGCTGCCGCGCGCGGGATCATGTCTGTACCGCAATGCGGGCAAGAGCCCCCGAAACCCGCTTGCGGGCGGAATCTTCGCCCATCGACCAATGCGTTACGCATGGCACCTTTCCCGGCAATGCAGATATGTGGCAGAATTTATGGCCGGGAGCGGGAGCGAAGATATATGCGAGGGTAAAACCTTGGCATGCTTATCGTTGGGCGCGATCACTGAGAATGGCCTTTCAAACCAATCAGGAACCTGTTGCTGCCACCTACGGCATTGCCGGGACGTCGCGCCAGAACGCGACAATCGCGTCTGAGAACGTCTGGAACTGGTCATCGCTCACCTTGAGGTGCGTGTGGTTCAGCAGTTTCTCTGACCACGGCGGCCGAGTGCCTTTGAGCGGATCGTCTAGATACTCGGAGCAGGTTTTCTTCAGGTCATCCAGCGATTTTCCGGCGCCGTGCTTGTAGACGTTGACCACCAACCGGCACGCATCGAGCGTCTTGAAGTAGTCCGTGCTTCGGACTTTCCAGCCGAAACTTTCCAGGAGGTCTGCAATCTTGGCGAAATCCGCTGACCAGACCTTCGCAGCTGCCGTATCCCCTCGATGCCAGTTTCGTAATTCGCGGACCAGCCAGTCCCGCAGCTGTTGGTCCCACTCGTGGAACATCCCTGCGGTGACACTCAACCGGGTTTGGTCGCGTATGCCGCTCAGGAGCTGGTAGAACTCAATGCCGGCGTCGCGAGCAGCCTCGTAGAAATCCCCGGAATCGTCTCAAACCGGCCTTTGCTTTGCTCCAGCACTGCGGGGCCAGATCCGGCGTTCCCCGCCGCGCTGAAATGCCTCACTCCTGCGGCCTCACACTCGCCAGGAGGCACAAGTGCATCCCCATGCCTGACTGGCAGTGCGCTTCGCCGCAGGAAGAGTCCCGTTACTTTCCCGGCCTGGCAGGGCAGCTTGTCTCGGCGCCGCTGAATTCCGATCTGCAAAGCGGCCTCATTCCGTCACGCGCTGTGAAAAAAGGGCAGGAGGGCTACGGCTTCCATTTCAGCGTCAGCCGCTGAACGCTTGAGCCGTCTCTACGGCTATTCGGCTGGGGTTTTCCGAAGCTTTTCTAACACAAAGAGCTTGCCCTGGCGCACGGCGTACTCGATTGATTGCGCCTTCGCCAGATGTGCCGCAATCGAGCTGGCCAGCATGCAGCCCGTCCCGCGCATCGATGCGGCAAGACGCGGCGTGTCAAAGCGGACTGGTTCGTGATCGGGGCGCAACAGAATATCGGTTGATTGCGGTCCCGATGCATGGCCGCCCTTGATCAGCAGAGCCCGCGCGCCGGCTGCCAGCAATTCTTGGCCTTGCCACACTACGCCGTCCTCATCCACTGCCCGCTCCGAGCCAACAAGGAGTGCCAGCTCGAAGAGATTGGGGGTGACCAGACGGCAAAATGGCATCAGATCGCATTTCAGGGCGGCGATGGCGCCGGCTTCCAGGAGCGCCCGGCCTGACGTCGAGGCCAGCACCGGGTCGAGCACTGCCGGCACCTGCGGATTTTCGCGCAGCACTCCGGCAACCGCAATGACGATCTCCACCGTGGCGAGCATCCCGATCTTGATGGCCGCCACTTTGTTGGCCTGCAACCCCGCACGCATCTGACCGGCCACCAGACCGGGTTGCATAGAGTGGATTTCCATGACCGCATGGTGCGTCTGCACCGTCAGCGCGGTGACAGCAAGGCAGGTGCGCACGCCAATGGAAGAGATCGTCTCGATATCGCGTGCGATTCCAGCCCCACCGCTGGAGTCAGATCCGCCGACCACGAGCACATGCGGTTCTCGCCTCAGCGCCATGGCTTTGTCTTTTCGATCCATTCTCGCGTGCGCGCTTCGGGATTGGCATTCAACGTGATGTCGGTGACCACCGCCGCGGTGTCCGAACCAGCCGCGAAAACACCGTCGAGCCGATCGGGGTTGAGGCCGCCAATGGCGACCAATGGGATCGGCGCCACCCGATGCTTCCACTCGCTGATCCGCTCGAGCCCTTGCGGCGCCCATTTCATCTGCTTCAGGACGGTGGGATAGATGGGGCC
>NZ_JAMYOR010000047.1:0-52310 GCF_040319965.1 Mesorhizobium sp. M0830
GGCATGCATCGTGAGATACTCGGCGATGAGGCGCCGCATTGCGGCATCATCGTCAATGACAAGAACATGTTTCAACGGCACACCTTCAATCTTGAATCCCCTTGTCTAAACCTGTTGCCGAGCAACCCTGGGGCACCGACCCAGAACAGCTGCTCCTTGATACCACTCGCCGTTGCGTGCGGCCAATGTGAGGCCGTGCTCGTCCTGTTCTTTTCATCCCCAGCGAATTGACCGCACCAAGGCAGCCCGTGGCCACCAGACAGGTCCAAGCGCCGACATGACCCTGCCGTGTGGTCCTTCGCTTTTTCGCTTCGAGCTCCCCCGTTGGTGCAGGCCTGCCAATATCACTCAAGTTCGACCTCATGGATGCCAAGTTTCCTGCTATGCCCTTGCATCCTGGTCATCCTGGAGTTTGCGGACCTGGATCATCTCGATATCCTCCGGCTCGTGGATCCAGCTCGGACATGGTTGAGCAGCGCGGCGTTTGGCTTGATCGGAGAGGCGGTCGGCGGAAGAAGACCGTGATTCGCTGCAGCGGCCTTGTGCAAAATAGTGTGTCTCCTGCCAAGCCGGCTTCGTCCAAGGTGGCCGGCGGCCTCAAATGCTGTTCGGCGACCGGCAGGTCGCCGGTTGCGGTGAACGTCCGGGCTAACATTTCTCAGTTACTGCAACTCCTCCATCTTGAGCGTGTCACTATGCTTGTCCATTGCGCCGTCGGACTCCGTCAATGACGTGCGGTTATCTGCCGATGGGACTGTGCATGATCCACCCTTTGGCGGCGGCGGCCGAACAGCTGAACGAGGCTCGCACCAGGATGGGCTGCGCCGCCACGTCTTCCCAGTTGACCCTCGCCGCCGCGGATTTGCGCCCTCGAGCCAGCTTCGCGGACGAGCTCGCGTCTCAAGCAATGATCTGAGTGTGCAGGGCCGCGCATGGCTGCTCTTTAACGACCGGCAGCATACCGGCAAAGTTGGGCCGCTTTATCGCCTTAGTCGATTCCCCACGGTGATCCCGAGCCTGAACAAGCCCGCCAAGCTCCCCATTTTGTCCTTGGCTTGGCGCTGACAGAAGTACCATCCATGACGCCAAAGTCGCGGCCCACACTCCAGGAGCAACGGACGGCCGGGACGAGCAATCCTGTACAGGAGTCATTGTACCAAGATGCTCCGGATGTCGCTGGCTGATCGGGCCCGCGCCACTCACGCATGCGCAAGATGCTCACCCACGCTGATACGAACACGGTCTTTGCTTCAATTGAAACCGAAAAGCTGAACTTGAACATCACACAGTAACAAACCTCCCCGATAAGCGCGTGCCGGACAGGGCCAGAACCCGTCCGGCGGCTTGGAAAGGTAGGTGATAGGGAATGTTTATTGCAGCTTGGCCGCTGGCCATCGTCCTGATGACATCCATGTCACTCCCAGCCGAGCCCGCGCCACTTTCTCCGCGTGAGTTCCGCAGCCTGTCGCGCAAATGCGCCCCCTGGGTTGCGCCGTCCACCCTCGCCGCGATTGCCAAGATTGAAAGTGGCTTTGAAACGCTGGTGGCTCATGACAACACCACAGGTGAGCAGCTTCGCTGGATAGACCACCTGGAAGCCACGCGGGGCATCAAGGAACGCCTCGAAGCACAACATTCTGTCGATGTTGGATTGATGCAGATAAACAGCAAGAACTTTGCCGTGCTCAATCTCACGCCGGAAAGGGCTTTCGAGCCCTGCGCCTCGCTTTCGGCTGCCGCCCACCTGCTTGAAAGCCGGTATGCCGGCGGCACCACTGCTGTGGCACAGCAACTGGCGCTTCGCCGTGCCATCTCGGCCTATAACACGGGCGACGTCACGCATGGCTTCGCCAACGGTTATGTACGCAAGGTCGAGTCGGCCGCAAAGGACATCTCAAGTCTCCTTGAGAGAACGCTGGAGCCGACTGCTCGAGATGTGCCGCACCTTGAGGCACCCGGTCGGAAAGCCGTGCCGCCTCTGCTCCAGCAGAGCCAACAGGCCAATAGAAAGAAGCAGCCCAACCAAGATTCTTGGGACATCTGGGGCTCGTATCAGCCAGACCGCTCCGGGGCCGATCCCTCCGATCCGACAGGCAGCCAGGCTGCGAAAGCACGGGAACCCTCGAACCCGAACAAACTCGTATTCGATTGAAACATGGAGATGCAATGATGACGCCACTCAAGATACTTCGTGCGCTTAAAACGCGTGTTCCTTCGCCTTTTTTCATGCTGCGCATGGCGGCTGAATATGTACCGGCCGCTGCTGCAGGCGCGGCGTGGACGGTCTTCTACAGCGGGCCAGCCGCGGCTCAGGTGACCGGAGGGACGGATCCTGCCAAGATGGTCCAGAATATCTGCACGTTCATACTTGGGCCCTTTGGACAATCACTGGCCGTGCTCGGGCTCGTAGCCATCGGTATCTCTTGGATGTTCGGTCGTGCTTCACTTGGCCTGGTTGCGGGTGTCGTTGGAGGGATCGTCATCATGTTCGGGGCCAGCTTCCTGGGCAAGGCGCTCATAGGCGGTGGCTGATGAGCGACCGGTTGGAAGTGAGCACCCTCTATGTGGCGGCGACGCGCCCGGCACTGTTTCTGGGGGTGCCGCTGACGCTGGCCGGATTGCTCATGATGTTGGCTGGGCTTGTTATCATTATCCTTCAGAACCCGCTCTACGAAATCGTTCTCGCGCCACTCTGGTTCGGAGCACGGCTGGTTGTTGAGCGTGACTATAACGCGGCAAGCGTCGTGCTGCTCTATTTGCAGACGGCCGGCAGAAGCGTGGACGGGCCGGTCTGGGGAGGCGCAAGCGTCAGCGCCAATCCGATCAGAGTGCCGAAACGCGGAAGAGGAATGGTGTAATGTTCGGCGCCAGCGGCCGGACCGAGAGGTCTGGCGAGATCTACCTTCCGTATGTTGGTCACGTAAGCGATCAGGTTGTCCTTCTGGAAGACGGATCGATCATGGCCATGGCACATGTGAACGGTGTGCCCTTTGATTTGGAAGACGCTGAGATGCGCAACTCGCGCTGCCGCGCGTTCAACACTCTCTTGCGCAACATCGCCGATGACAATATCTCGATATACGCTCATCTTGTGAGACACAACGATGTGCCGGCGCCGGCGCCGCGCCAGTTTCAAAGTGCCTTCGCTGGCAGTCTGAGCGAGGCCTACGAGCGTCGTGTGCTGTCGGGAAAGCTCTTTCGCAACGATCACTTCCTCACTTTGATCGTGTCCCCCCGCACCGCAATCGGCAAGATCGGCTTGCGGATTGCCAAGTCCCGCAGACGGAATGAGCACGATCTAGCCACCCAAATGCGGAGCCTGGAAGACCTCTGGCACATCACTGCTGGCGCGCTCGGCGGTTACGGTCTGCGCCGGTTGGGCATTCGTGAGAAAGGCAACGTGCTCTTCACGGAAATCGGCGAGGCGCTTCGGCTCATGATGACTTGCCGGTTTCTTCCGGTTCCGATGGTTACCGGCTCACTTGGCGCCTCGATCTACACTGACCAGGTCATCTGCGGGAAGCGGGCGCTTGAGATTCGAAGGCCCGTGGATAGCTCCGTCGGATCATTGTTTTCGTTCCGTGAATATCCGGCGACGACGCGGCCGGGCATGCTAAATTCCTTGCTGTCCGCCAACTTCCCGCTTGTCCTGAGCCAGAGCTTTTCCTTCCTCACTCGCCCACAAGCTCATGCCAAACTAAGCCTTAAGTCCAGCCAGATGACGAGTGCCGGCGACAAGGCTCTCACCCAGATCAATGAACTTGCCGAGGCAGAGGACGCACTGGCAAGCAACGAATTCGTGATGGGTTCGCATCATCTGAGCCTGTGCGTCTATGCCGACAGCCTCAATAGCCTTGCAGATCGCGCAGCAAGTGCCCGCGCACGGCTGGCCGACGCGGGCGCCGTTATCGTCCAAGAGGGCATCGGCATGGAGGCCGCATATTGGTCCCAACTTCCGGGGAACAACAGGTGGCGCACGCGCCCGGGGGCGATCACCTCACACAATTTTGCCGGGCTCGTCTCATTTGAGAACTTCCCAAGCGGTTCCAGTTCCGGCCACTGGGGCAATGCTGTTGCGCGCTTTCGCACAAACGGTGGAACTTCTTTCGACTACATCCCCCATGAGAATGACGTCGGCATGACGGCAATATTCGGGCCCGTTGGCAAAGGCAAGACGACGCTGATGACCTTTGTCCTCGCGATGCTTGAGCAAAGCTTGGTCGATCGCAATGGTGCGATCGTCTTCTTCGACAAGGATCGGGGTGGTGAATTGCTGGTGCGAGCCACGGGAGGGACATATCTTGCGTTGCGCAGAGGCGCTCCGAGCGGCTTGGCCCCTCTGCGTGGACTGGACAACACCTCCGCCTCTCGGGACTTTCTGCGCGAGTGGTTGATGGCCCTGATCGAGAGTGACGGCCGTGGTCCGATCTCGCCGGAGGAAAGTCGTCGGCTGGAACGCGGCATTGTTCGTCAGCTTTCGTTCGAACCCCCTATGCGCTCACTTGCGGGCCTGCGCGAGTTCCTATTGCACAGCCCCTCCGAGGGCGCAGGAGCACGGCTGCAGCGGTGGTGTAGAGGGGGCGCGCTTGGATGGGCCTTTGACGGCGACGTGGACGAAGTAAGGCTGGATGCCTCCATTACGGGCTTCGACATGACGCAGCTCCTGGAATATGAGGAGGTCTGTGCACCGGCCGCCGCATACCTTCTGCATCGAGTGGGCGCTATCGTCGATGGTCGTCGGTTCGTCATGAGCTGCGACGAATTTCGATTCTATCTACTCAACCCCCAATTCTCGGCCGTTATCGACAAGTTCTTGCTCACGGTCCGCAAAAACAACGGCATGTTGATACTCGCAACGCAGCAGCCTGAACACGTTCTGGAATCGCCTCTCGGAGCTAGTCTCGTTGCGCAATGTATGACGAAAATTTTCTACCCATCACCGACGGCGGACCGCTCTGCGTATGTCGATGGCTTGAAGTGCACTGCGCAGGAGTTCGAGGCAATCCGCCAGGGAATGGCAATCGGCAGCCGCAAGTTTTTGCTCAAGCGCGATAGCGGGAGTATTGTTTGCGAATTCGATCTTGGGCAGATGCGCGAGTACGTAGCCGTACTCTCGGGGCGGGCCAACACAGTGCGCTTTGCCGACCAGCTTCGTAATCAGCACGGAGACGCCCCAAGTGGGTGGCTCGACAAGTTCATGGCCCGGTACCATGAAGTTCAAGACTGACGGAGGAATATTCATGAAACTTGCCAAACTTGCAGTAACGACCCTTGCTGCTTCCCTTCTGCTTCACGGACAGGCCCGGTCGCAATGGATCGTCACCGACCCTGTAACAGAAACACAATCGACCTTAACAGCGATTTCCAATGCGGCGATCCTTGAGAGGTCAATCGAGACGCTCGCTACCACGATCGAAATGGTGACAATGCTAACGTCGTCATTCGCTGTCACGGGACTGCTAAGCTCACTGAACCAAGGAAATCATTACCCGTCGGGCAATAAGCTGGAGGAGCAGATGTTTGATGCTCGGGCGCCAGCTTCGATTATGGCCCGTAACATTGCGAAGGACCCAAATCGGATAGTCAACGGCACCGATTCAGAAGCGAAACTGTTACAGGGACAAATCGCCGGGGCCGCCAATGCCGCAGCTATTGCAGCCGACACTTTGGGCATGATGGACAAGCGCCTTAAGGATAACGCCGGCACGCTTGGTCAGCTTTCCCGCTCGGGAAATATTATGCAGGCCACCGTGACCAACGGTCTGGTCCTCAAGCAGATTCACGATGCGATGATCCAAAATGTCCAGGCCACGAGTCTGCTGACAATGGCCACTGCACAAGGGAGCCTTCACGCCGTGGAGGAGGCCGCCACGCAGCGTCGCGAACATCAGGACACCGCTAATATGTTTAGCATCCTCCCGTAAACCACACAGAGTTCATCAGGCTCAGCTGCGCTGATCAGGGACACATCAGGCTCACGCCATGAATTTCAAAATTCCCGCGCCATTCACGACTATACACACGATCTTTCATGGGGCCTTCACGTCCGGGCTGCACAAAGTGCTTGAAAACGTCCAAGCGGCGGTCAGTGCGCCTCTGGTTGCGTGTGTCACGCTCTGGATAATAATCCAAGGCTGTCTGGTCATGCGTGGTCAAGTCGATGCGCGCGGGGGTATCTCGCGCGTAATCATGGTGTCGATTGTCGTCGCCCTTATCTTAGGGCAGGCCAACTATCAGCAGTACATTGAAGCGCTCTTCGACGACACGATTCCGAGGTTGGCTCACGACATCAGTGGCAGCGACTTGCCCTTCATCGGAATCCCCCAGAAGCTCGATCTCATGTTTGCTTCAAGCCAGTATGTCTTTCAGCTGATTGCTTCCGAAATTGGACCTATGAACGGCCAGGACATACTTGCTTTCGAGGGAGCGCAATGGATTTTCTACGGCGCGCTGTGGACAGCGTTCGAGATCTACGATGCCGTTGGAATTCTGACGAAGGTGCTCTTGACGATCGGCCCCCTGGTCCTTGTAGGCTACCTTTTTGATCACACTCGAGACATAGCCACCAGATGGATCGGCCAACTGCTCTCGTACGGGCTGCTGCTTCTCCTCCTCAACATCGTTGCAACGATAGTAATCGCTGCCGAAGCAGTCTCGCTGGCAGCCATGCTTTTGATGATCAAATTCTCGGGCACGACAGCAGCCAAGATCATCGGGCTTTACGAGCTCGACATGCTTTTCCTAGCTGGTGACGCTCTGATCGTCGCGCTTCCGACGATCGCCAGCAGCATCGCCGGCGGCTCTTGGGGAGGTGCGAACCGACCTCTTAACAGCCTCAATCGCCACTTTGCCAAAACGGCGGGTGGTTAATCAATCGACAAGCTCGGTGCCAAAAACATGAAATATTGCCTACTTCTGTCAATCCTCGCTTTGGCCGCCTGCAAGACGAGCCATGGGCTTGCGACGTGCGCGGGTGCCCCATTCCAACTGAACGTGGGACAATGGGAAACCACCCCTGAGGATCTTCAGGTCGAATGCGCGGAAGAGCCAAAGTGAAATTTCCTGAACATGCCCTTCTGGTGGAGAGAGAAACGCTAGCCGCCCACTATAAGAAGGTGGAAGCGTTTCAAACGTCACGAGCGAAGTCTGCGCGGCGCCTGTCAAAGGCCCTGATCGCCTTTGCCGCAGCGGCGGTCCTAGGAAATGTTGCCCAGGCATTTACCATCGCTGCCATGGTCCCGTTGGCCAAGCTCGTACCTGTGTTCCTCTGGGTCCGGCCGGATGGGACCGTCGACAGCGAAGTGTCAGTCTCTCGACTGCCGGCAACCCAGGACCGAGCCGTCATAAATGCTTCGCTGTGGGAATATGTACGCCTGCGCGAGGGGTACACAGCAGATACAGCCCAATACGCCTATGACCTCGTATCCAGTTTCAGCGCGCCGGCTGTGCGACAGCAATATCAAGATTTCTTCAACTATCCGAATCCCACCTCGCCGCAAGTCACCGTCGGCAAGCGCGGCAAGCTCGAGGTCGGGCATATTTCCTCAAACGACATCAGTCCGGACGTTCAACAGATCCGTTACAAACGTACGCTTGTTGTCGATGGGCAGATGCCGATAGTGACCACCTGGACAGCTACCATCCGCTACGAGCGCTTGACGGGTCTGCCTGGGCAATCGAGGCTCACCAATCCGGGAGGTCTACTCGTCACTTCCTATCAAGGCTCGGAAGATAGCGTATCGAACCTGGGCTATGTGCAGCCATGACAAAAAGAGCGTTTCTCGCGCTGGTCTGTTCACTCTTCTTAACGATGGAAGCGTCCGCGGAAGACACACCACTTGCCGGCAAGCATGATGCGCGCATGCGCTACCTGGCTTATCGTCCCGACGAAGTGGTGCGCCTGTCTACCGCAGTGGGGGCAACGCTGGTTGTCACATTCGCGGCCAACGAGACAGTCGCAGCCGTGGCCGTTTCCAATAGCAAAGACCTGGCTGCGCTCCCGCGCGCCAACTATCTCTTTTTTAAGGCTAGCCGGATGCTCCCGCCGCAGCCGGTCATCGTGCTGGCCGAGAGTGAGTCCGGTACACGGAGATACGTCTTCAGTATTTCAACGAGAGCGATGCCAAAACTCGATGAGCAGCAACCTGACCTATACTACAGCGTGCAGTTCACCTATCCTGCTGATGAGGCTGCTGCTCAGAGAAAGGACGCAGAAAGGCGCTCGATTCTTGGTCAGGCCCGGGCGAAAGTGCTGCACGACGAGAGAGTTCAGGATTTGTTGAATCGGCCCGCCGCAACTACCAGTCCGGACGAAAGCAATTTTCACTACGTCGCAAAGGGCGATCGATCGCTGGCGCCGCTGCAAGTTTTCGATAATGGCTTTACCACCGTATTTGGCTTCGCAAGCAATTCCCGCATACCCTCCCTCTACATTATCAATCCCGACGGCAAGGAAGCCGCTGCCAATTACACGGTCAAAGGGGACTATGTTGAAGTATCCGCAGTCGCCCGGGAATGGCGTCTGAGAGATGGCAATACGGTCTTGTCCATTTTCAACAGGGCTTATGACCCTGTGGGACGAGCGCCAGGGACCGGTACAGTGACACCCGACGTGTGGCGCGTTTTGAAAGGCTCGGCCGATGAATGAAACCGGCCCACAGTCGGGACATGATGTCCATGCCTCCGGATCGATGGTCTCGGAGCCGGCCCGCCGGCATGTTTCGGGATTGCAGAAGTTGGCCGTCGCTGCTCTTGTTCTCATCTCATCTCTATCGCTCATCTGGCTCGGCGGTCGTCCCAGCACACAAGACGAGCCAACTCAGCCAAAACCTCCAATTGTCGCCGACGCCGAGCCATTCCGCCCCGTGCCGATTAAGATTGCTCCCGAACCTTCAGCACCCGTACAGGCGGCGCAGGCAGGAGATCCTGCGCCATCCACGCCGCCTCCGGCGCCAGCTGATCCGCCGCCGGAGGAATCACCAATTTTCGCCTACAGTGGCAGCGGTCAAATGCCCAACGACGGTCAGCGGAACGAAGACAACCATAGGGATGCTCCCGCGACCTCGCATGAGATTTCAGACGCTGGCGATCTGACGGGGCGATTGAAGCCAGATATACAGGAGCCAAGCCGGGCCACACTTTTGCCGCACCCTGATCTCGTGATTACTCAAGGAACGATAATTCCCTGCATTTTGCAAACGGCAGTCGACACAAATTTACCGGGTTATGTGAAGTGCGTCTTACCTAAAGACGTCCGCGGCGCCACCAACAACGTGGTGCTTTTGGATCGCGGGACGACCGTGATTGGCGAGATCCAGCGTGGTCTCCAACAGGGGGATGCGCGTGTCTTCGTGCTGTGGACGCGCATCGAAACGCCTGACCATGCCCTCGTTTCGCTAGCGTCGCCGGGCGCTGACGAGCTCGGCCGCTCCGGAATGCCTGGCACGGTGGATAATCACTTCTGGCAGCGCTTTGGCGGAGCAATGCTCATGAGCGTCATTCAAGGCGCGTTTCAGGCCGCCGGTCAATACGCTGGCAGCTCAGGTGGAGGAAGCGGCATCAACAGCTTCCAGAGCAACGCCGGACAAGCCGTTGACACGACCCTTAGAGCAACGATCAACGTTCCGCCAACTCTGAAGAAAAACCAGGGAGATGCTGTATCCATCTTTGTGGCTCGGGACCTCGATTTCTCAGATGTATACGATCTTAGAGCGATCGCCGTGGCGCCAGCCCCCCAACATCGCCAACGCCGGAGAGACAACAATGCGACCGGAGGCTGACCCTCAATTGCGTTTGCTTCTCAACCCTGTTCTGAAATGGCTTGAGGAGCCAAGGACCGAAGAGGTCGCTATCAACCGGCCTGGGGAAGCCTTTGTCCGACAGGCCGGCGTTTTCACGAAACATCCGCTACCGCTATCTTATGACGATCTGGAGGACATCGCGATCCTCGCTGGAGCGCTGCGCAAGCAAGATGTCGGACCGCAAAGCCCCCTCTGTGCGACTGAGCTGCCGAACGGAGAGCGGCTGCAGATCTGTTTGCCGCCCGCTGTTCCCTCAGGAACAATAAGCCTGACGATACGGCGTCCCTCAAGTCGTGTGACCGAACTCAAGGAAGTTTCTTCTCGCTACGAATACTCGCGTTGGAATCAATGGCGGTCACGAAAGGAGCGCCAAGAGCGGCAGGACGAAACGATTCTTCAGCACTACGACCATGGTGACTTGGAGCAATTTTTGCGAGCGTGCGTTTGCGGGCGGCTCACGATGCTGCTTTGCGGACCTACTGGAAGCGGCAAAACGACAATGAGCAAGACTTTGATCAACGCTATACCCCCGCAAGAGAGGCTGATAAGTATCGAGGACACGCTCGAACTTGCAATCCCGCACGAGAACCATGTCCGGTTACTCTATCCGAAGGACCGAGCAGGCGTAGGTGCGGTGACAGCCGAGCAACTGTTGCAAGCCAGCTTGCGCATGCGCCCTGATCGAATATTGCTTGGCGAGATGCGCGATGATGCTGCTTGGGCCTACCTTAGCGAAGTCGTCTCCGGCCATGCGGGATCAATATCAACGATTCATGGGGCGGATCCGGTCCAAGGCTTTAAAAAGCTCTTTTCACTCGTCAAGAGCAGCCCGCAAGGAGCTGCTGTGGAAGACCACACGCTTCTTGACCTGCTGTCGGCTGCCATTGACGTCATTGTGCCGTTCAGTACCCACGGCGACGTGTATGAGGTGGGGGAGGTGTGGCTCGCCGCCGATGCCCGGCGACGCGGAGAGACAGTAGCCGACCTTCTTAACAAGCACTAAGGCTAGAGCACGTCGGGGATCGGTAAGTCGTTTGTGATACGATGGCGTAATTTGTTCGGATTGAACGTCCACTTTGATTTGACGGAGGTGGATAATGGGAGGAGGACTGGGCGTAGACCTTCGGTCACAAGTCTGAAGTCTTCGGGCGCCCTGTCGGCGCGGCAAGTTGCGGCACGATTCGACTGGGTGTATCGAGCGCGTCCGCTGAATTGCGCGGGCGACGCTCACCGAGCTGGTGCCGATGCCTGCTTCAAAAGCGGCATCGACACCCGGCAGGTCGTACCCTTGATTTACCTAGCCGCGCTCAATGAGCGTGTTCAAAGCCGCCGAACGTGTTCGGAATGACCGGTTGGCAAATCGGGAAGTGCCGTACAGGGAATCCTCCTGGTATTGCCTCCAGGGGGTCCTCTCGATGAACAAAGCCGCAACCTGCCCTTGCGACCTCAGCTGGAGTTTGCGACGCAACCCATATAGGAGGATCGATGCGCAGAGAAATCGCAGGCAGAGTCGGTGGCATTGTGGGCTGGCCGACCGACGGTTTCAGCCCGTCAACAGGTCTTCACGTGTTCCATCCCCGACTATTGCAGGCGTGCGACTTGCATGCTCCCGCGATCACCCATCGGAAAGAGCGTTACGAACACTACGAAGAGTTGCGCGACTTCTGCTGTCGCCCCGGTCTTACAGCGGACGGTGACCTGTCCTACTTTGATAGGACGTGAAATGCGAACGCTGCTCATTGATCATCATGTGGATCTTACGCGCGCCGTGCGAGCTGCGCTCGGGGATAGCGGTTTTGCCGTTGATGTAGTTGGCAACCTGGAACAGGCGTCGAGGGCATTTTGTTGCGCAACCTATGAAATTCTCCTGCTGGAGTTGGCTCTGCCAGATGGCGATGGCTTGGGCTGGCTGAGACAGCTAAGGAGCGACGGGCATTCAGTTCCAACCCTCATTATGAGTAGCTTCAACGATCTCGAGAAGCGAATTGCAATTTTCAACGGTGGCGCGGACGACTTTCTGCTCAAGCCCGTCTCTTTTGATGAGCTCATCGCCAGAATGAGAGCCATTCTGCGCCGGTCGACACAGGTGACCGACCCCATCGTTGTATTTGGCAATCTCAATTTCGATCCGATCGGCCGACAGGTTTCCGTCTCGGGTCATCCTCTGAAGATCGCACGCCGCGAACTATGTATTTTAGAGCATCTGCTTATCCGTGCAGGCCGCATCGTGCCTCGTGCGCAGTTGGAAGATCACCTCTATTCGTTCAACGACGAGGTATCTGCCAACGCGCTTGAAGTCGGAATCTATCGCTTACGTGGACACCTGAGTAGGTCAGGTGCAACGCCACGGATCACGACCGTGCGCGGCATTGGTTACCTTCTTGAATTGACTGAGGCGGCATCCGCATAGTTGGTCTAAATTGAAAGAACAGACTGCCTGCCCGTCGTCAGGTTGAGCTTGTGGCCATAATCGACATCGCGGCCGCCCTTGACGATGGTGTCGGCATGCGGTTCGAACGGCTCTGTCGCAAACCTTTTGGTAAGCGGAGCATGGCAAGAAACACTCCTCAGCTGTGGAGGAGCACGTGATGTTCAACGGCCACCATATCGACCAGTCGGTGATCCTGCTGTGCGTGCGCTGGTACCTGGCCTACACTCTGAGCCTGCGCGATCTGGAAGAGATGATGGCCGAATGCGGCTTGAAGGTCGACCACTCCACCGTGCATCGCTGGGTCGCCCACTTCTCGCCGCAGCTGCTGGAGCGCTTCAACCGGCGCAAGCGTGCGGTCGGCAGCAAGTGGCATATGGACGAGACGTACATCAAGGTCCGCGGCCATGGATGTACCATCGACAGCCTCGGCGACACGGTCGAGTTGTTCTTCAGCGAAAACCGTGACCTGGTGGCGGCCCAACGCTTCCTCCACAAGGCGCTGACGCGCCATGGCCGGCCGGAGCGCATCGTCATCGACGGCAGCCAGACCAATTACGAAGCGATCCTTTCCTGCGACGCTGAAAGCCGGCTGCGGCAGCGATCGCGGCGACCGCTGAAGCCGATCCGCATCCGCAATAGCCGGTATCTCAACAATCGGATCGAACAGGATCACCGGCGTATCAAGCGCCGCATTCGATCCATCCATCGGCTTCAAGTCGCAGGCGAGCGCCGTGGTTATCCTCTCCGGCATCGAGATGATCCACATGATGGGCAAGCGACAGGCGAGGTATGCCTACAAGTCTGTCGATCGCTGTTTCGATATCCTAAATGCCGAGATGGGCGCCTTGCCACGCTCCTCAATGCCCCTCATGATTCACCGCCTATAGCTACCAACTGAATGAATCATCGTGATTGTCGCGCAGCGGAATCCTCAAGGATCGGGCAGTTCGTAGGGGGCGCCGGTTTGACCAGGTTGAGCCCGCGAATTGCTCGATCGGACAAGATCCTAATTCTGACGAGATCCTCGGGACGCACTCCAAGTTGTCGATCATGTTCGGCACACAAGGAAAGGGCGGCATTGCTGCCGCCCTTTCCGCTGTAGGTTGATAGGGGCTGGATTAGAAATCCATGCCGCCCATGCCGCCCATGCCGCCGCCGCCCATGCCGCCAGGCATGCCGCCGCCAGCCGACTCCTTCTTCGGAGCCTCCGCGATCATGGCTTCGGTGGTGACGAGCAGGCCGGCGACCGAGGCCGCGTCCTGGAGGGCAGTGCGCACGACCTTGACCGGATCGACGATACCCATGGCGATCATGTCGCCATATTCGCCGGTCTGGGCGTTGTAGCCGAAGGTCAAGCCCTTGTTCTCAAGGATCTTGCCGGCAACGATCGATGCTTCCGCACCGGCGTTGGCCGCGATCTGGCGGGCCGGAGCCTGCAGCGCACGACGAACGATGTTGATGCCGGCGGCCTGGTCGGCATTGACGCCGGTGACCTTGATGTCGGCCGAAGCGCGCAGCAGGGCTACGCCACCACCAGCAACGATGCCTTCTTCCACGGCCGCGCGGGTCGCGTTGAGGGCGTCATCGACGCGGTCCTTCTTTTCCTTGACTTCGACTTCCGTCGCGCCGCCGACGCGGATCACCGCAACGCCGCCGGCGAGCTTGGCCAGACGTTCCTGCAGCTTCTCCTTGTCGTAGTCCGACGTGGTCTCTTCGATCTGCTGCTTGATCTGGGCAACGCGGCCCTGGATCTCGGCCTTCTTGCCGGCGCCGTCGACGATGGTGGTGTTCTCCTTGGAGATCGACACCTTCTTGGCGCGGCCGAGCATGTTGAGGCCGACGTTCTCGAGCTTGATGCCGAGGTCTTCCGAGATGACCTGACCACCGGTGAGGATGGCGATGTCTTCCAGCATGGCCTTGCGGCGATCACCGAAGCCCGGCGCCTTGACGGCGGCGATCTTCAGGCCGCCACGCAGCTTGTTGACGACCAGCGTGGCCAGAGCCTCGCCTTCGACGTCTTCCGAGATGATGAGCAGCGGCTTCGAGGTCTGCACGACGGCTTCGAGAACCGGCAGCATCGCCTGCAGGTTGGAGAGTTTCTTCTCGTGCAGGAGGATGTAGACGTCCTCGAGCTCGGCAACCATCTTGTCGGCGTTGGTGACGAAGTACGGCGAGAGATAGCCGCGGTCGAACTGCATGCCTTCAACGACTTCGAGTTCGGTCTCGGCGGTCTTGGCTTCCTCAACCGTGATGACGCCTTCGTTGCCGACCTTCTGCATCGCTTCGGCGATCATCTTGCCGACCGACTCGTCGCCATTGCCGGCGATCGTGCCGACCTGGGCGACTTCCTCGGAGGTCTTGATCTTCTTGGCAGCCTTGCCGAGCGCCGCGACGACTTCGGTCACGGCCAGATCGATGCCGCGCTTCAGGTCCATCGGGTTCATGCCGGCGGCAACGGCCTTGTTGCCTTCCTGGACGATCGACTGCGCCAGAACGGTCGCCGTCGTGGTGCCGTCACCGGCGATGTCGTTGGTCTTCGAAGCAACTTCGCGGATCATCTGCGCGCCCATGTTTTCGAACTTGTCGGAAAGTTCGATTTCCTTGGCGACGGTGACCCCGTCCTTGGTGATGCGCGGTGCGCCGAACGACTTGTCGATGACGACGTTGCGGCCCTTGGGGCCGAGCGTGACCTTCACCGCGTCGGCGAGGATGTTGATGCCGTGAAGCATGCGCTCACGGGCATCGCGGGAGAATTTTACGTCTTTGGCAGCCATTTTTTTACTCCTGGGCATCTCGCCCGAAATTCAGATTTGATGGTGCGAAGGAAAGGCGGCAGCGTGTCAGCCGATGATGCCCATAATGTCGGATTCCTTCATGATCAGAAGGTCTTCGCCATTGAGCTTGACTTCGGTACCCGACCACTTGCCGAACAGGATGCGGTCGCCGGCCTTGACGTCCAGCGGGACCAGCTTGCCAGCTTCGTCACGAGCGCCGGAGCCGACGGCGATGATCTCGCCTTCCTGCGGCTTTTCCTTCGCCGTATCCGGGATGATGATCCCGCCGGCGGTCTTGGATTCGGATTCGACCCGGCGAACGACCACGCGGTCATGCAGCGGCCGGAAATTCGACTTTGCCATTTTTGGATTTCCTTGGTGCGGATGTTGAACGGTTCTCCGTTGCCGGAGCGTGCTTAGCACTCGGCCGAAGCGAGTGCTAACGCGGCAATGAGATAAGCCGCATGCTCCTGCTAGTCAAGACGGAAGAGCAAAGAGCAAAGAGAAAAGAGCAGACAGCAAAGAGAAGACAGCAAAGAGCGTGTAAGCATCGAGCCTTTTATGTGAACAATGTCGGGTATCAGACATATATGGGGCGGCTCACCCTTTGTATTTGAGCTTTATTCAGATGGCACGAATGATGCAACGGGTGATGCATTTGATCTCATCCAGAGGCTCGCACGGGGTCGTGCTGCGTCAGCTCGGTCATGTCGAGCTTCAGAAGGCCATTTTGGCATTGGTTCTGTTGCCCTATTGCCATTCATGACCAGTCCTGCGCGCGTGAGCCGGCCGGCTAGATTCCAACCACGAGAGCGCCGCCGCTGAGACCCGCACCCGCCGCCGACAGAAGGATTTTCTCTCCAGGCTGGAATGGCTCCGTCTGGTTGGCGAGCGAGAGCGACAGCGGGATCGTCGCGGCCGAAGAGTTGCCGTATTCGGCAATCGTCTTGACAATTGCTTGGTCCGCGATGCCGAGGTTCCTCCCGACCGCGTCGAAAATCCGAGTATTGGCCTGATGCGGCACGAACCGGCCGAGATCGTGTGGCCGCACTCCGGCAGCGGCTAGAGCGCTTGTCGAGCAATCGGTCATCATCTCCACGGCCTTTGCGAACACTTCGCGGCCGTCCGTCATCCTCATTCGGGTTTGCGCGAGATCGAGGTCACCGTGGAACGGCTTGTTGCTTCCTCCTGCGGGAATCTGGATCAGCCCGTATCGCGAGCCGTCCGAAGCCACCGAGGCACCGAGAATGCCCCGATCAGCATCATCGCACTGACCGATCACCAGGGCGCCGGCGGCATCGGCAAACAGGACCGAGCTTGCGCGCTCGGCTGGATTGATGCGGCGGCTGAGGATGTTGGCGGCGATAACAAGGCTCGCTTTGCCGTGCAGGCGGGTAAATCCGTCCGCAAACATCAGCGCATAGATGAAGCCGGCGCAGGCGCCTGTCAGATCCACCGCGCCTGCGCGGCCAAGGCCAAGCTTGTGTGCGACCAGCGGCGCGCTCGGCGGCAGAAGATGGTCGGGTGTCGAGGTGGCAAGCAACAGCAGACCGATGTCGTGGCGCGCAATACCGGCGTTCGCCAGCGCCATGTCGCCGGCCTGCGCAGCAAGACCAGACAGCGTGTCTTCGTCGGTTGCCCAGAAGCGCGACCGTATCCCGGTACGCCTTTCGATCCAGCCTTGATCAAGACCGAGATTGCTCTCGATTTCGGCATTCGCCACCTTTCGCCCAGGCGCATGATGGCCAAACCCGAGTATGCGCGACGACTTGCTCATGGCCTGGACCCGAAGCGTTCGCCCGCCTCCTCAATGGCGTCATAGAGTCGCTCGAGCTCGTCGCCGGTGATGCAATAGGGTGGCAGAAGGTAGAGGACATTGCCGAGCGGGCGCACAAGTAGCCCTCGCTCGAGGAAGAAAGCGCGCAGTTTCGGTCCGATCTCGGCGAGATAACCTGCGGAACCGGTTCGCAGGTCGAGCGCCGCGATTGTTCCCGTGGCTCGGCAGTCGGTGAAGAAGCTGTTGTCGCGAAAGCGTCGAAGCCCGGTGGCCTGCATTGCGCTCAAGGCCGCAATGCGCTCGGCCACCGGCTCGTCCCGCCAGATCTCGACATTGGCAAGTGCTGCCGCGCAGGCAATCGGGTTGGCAGTGTAGGAGCTCGAATGGAAAAACGTCTTCTTCCGGTCCTCGGAATAATGAGCCTGGAAGATGGCATCGGTGGCAAGCGTTACGGCCAGCGGGATGGCGCCGCCGGTCAGGCCTTTCGAGGTGCACAGGATATCTGGAGAGATCGATGCCTGCTCGCAGGCGAACATGGTTCCGGTCCGCCCCCAGCCGGTCATCACTTCGTCGGCGATCAGCAGCGTGCCGGAGGCCTCAGTGATCTTCTTCAATTCGGCCAGAACTGAAGCCGGATACATCAGCATGCCGCCGGCGCCCAGCACCAGCGGCTCGACGATTAAGGCTGCGGCTCGTCGATCGCGGGTCACAGCCTCTAAACGATCCAGCGTCTCCTGCTCGCGCCCCGCTGCCGGAAAGGGGATGATGTCGACCTCGAACAGCAGCGGTTCGTAGGCGGCGTTGAACACGCCACGCGCACCGACGCTCATCGTGCCGATCGTGTCGCCATGATAGCTGTGCTCCATGACGACGATGCGAGAGCGTGGGGCGCCGATGTTGCGGAAATAACCGAGCGCCATCTTCAGCGCAACTTCGACCGAGGTCGAGCCACTGTCGGAATAGAACACCCAGTCGAGTCCAGCGGGAGCGAGGCCGACAAGCGCCTTGGCCAAGCGCTCTGCCGGCTCGTGCGTGAAGCCCGCAAAGATAATCTGGTCGAGGCTCGACGCGGTTGTCTCGACTGCCTTCATGATGCGGGGATGGCGGTGGCCATGTGTGACGACCCACCAGGAGGAGATGGCGTCCAGGATGCGGGCGCCGTCGGCCCTGCGGAGATAGGCGCCTTCAGTCCGGACGATTTCTGGGATCGCAGGCTCGAGCGCGTGCTGGGTGAAGGGATGCCACACATGAGACTGCGACATCAGTCACCTCCAGTAATCGAGGCGAAGGCGAAGCCGGCAATCATTGCGTCCCTCAGTGTCTTGCCGGTCAGCAGATCGAGGTGCGGCAGCCTGCCGAGCTGCGGCGCACCGCTGAATTCCACGATGGTCCGTTGCGTATCGGCCATCTCATCGCCGATGAAAGCGATGCCGGCCAACGGGATGGATCGGGCGCGGAGCGCCTCGATCGAGAGCAAGGTGTGGTTGATGGTGCCGAGCGTGGTGCGGGCGCACAGAATAACGGGCAGCCGCCATTCAGCGAAGATGTCGATGAGCCTTGTGCGCCGGTTAAGCGGCACCATCAGGCCGCCGGAGCCTTCGATGACGAGCGGCGTCGGTAGGACGGGAAAAGCAAGATCGGCAGCCTTGATCGCCACGCCGTCGATCTCGGCCGAACGATGCGGCGACAGCGGGCTCCGCAAGCGGTAGGCTTCCGGCAGCACGCGCTCTGAGGGCAAGCCGGCAAGCCGCGCGACCACTTCGCTGTCGGTCTCGCCGTCGAGGCCCGATTGCACCGGTTTCCAGTAAAAGCCGTCGAGCAAACCGGCGAGCCCAGCCGCAAACACGGTCTTGCCAACTCCCGTGTCGGTTCCGGTGATGACGATGCGTTGGGTCATACCGCCTCCGGTGATGTTTGGGCCAACACCTCGACCAGCGCCTCGACCATGGCGGAAATGTCGGCTTCGCCGACATTGAGCGTCAGTGAGATGCGCAGCCGCGACGTGCCCTCGGGCACGGTCGGAGGACGAATACCGCGTATGTCGAAGCCGCGGGCCTGCAGGCGCGCCGCCAATGCCAGGGTGCGCCTGACATCGCCGATTACCAGGGGCTGGATCTGCGAGCCGCTGGGTATCACGCCGCAGCGCTCGGCCAGCTGGCGGCCGGCGAGGTCAACGCGTTCATGCAGCTGAATACGCCGTATAGGGTCGTCGGCGAGCATTGCGAGTGCTTCGCGCGCCACGACCGCCATCAGTGGCGATGGCGCGGTCGCGTAGATGAATGGCCGGCAACGGTTGATCAGATACTCGCACAGTGCCCTCGGCCCGGTCACGAGCCCACCAGATGCGCCGAGCGCCTTGCCGCAGGTGTGGAGCGCGACGATGTTGTCGCGGCCCTCGAAAGCGGCGGCAAGCCCCCGGCCGTCCGGTCCCCAGACGCCGGTCGAATGCGCCTCGTCAATGACGATGAATGCCTCGTGCCGATCGGCAAGCGCGACCAGGCTTTCCAAAGGCGCGCGGTCGCCATCCATGCTGTAAAGGCTCTCCACCGCGATCCAGACGCGCCCCATGCCGCCTGCGGCGCGCCAACGTGTGATCGCATCCTCGACAGCGGTGGCGTCGTTGTGCGCGGCCAGCACGAACTGTGCGCGCCCGGCCTGCGCACCCTCATGCATGCTGGCATGGGCGAGCTCATCGAGAACCAAAAGATCGCCCTTCCGCGGCAGGGCGCTCAGCAGAGCGAAGTTGGCGATGTAGCCGCTGCCGAAGAACAGCGCGCGGTCGGCTCCAAAGAATGCCGCCGCGTCTGCCTCGAGCTGCTCGTGTTCCGGTGCATTGCCGCGCAACAGCCGCGACCCAGTGGCGCCAACCGGCGTGCCCCGCGCAATCGCCGCCACAACAGCATCGCCAAGTCTCCTGGACGAGGCCAGCCCGAGATAGTCGTTCGACGAGAAATCGAGACCTGCGCGCGGCGCAAGCGTCCGCAGCCGGTCCTTGCGGGCCAGTCCCTGCAAGGTCGCGTCATAGCGGGCAAGCGGTGCCCCGTTCATTGCGCCTCGAGTTCCATCGGCTCAATGCCGAGACGGCGGAACAGAAGGCTATCCTTGTCCTCGCCGGGATTGTCCGCCGTCAGCAGCGTGTCACCGACGAAGATTGAATTGGCACCGGCAAAAAAGCACAGCGCCTGCATCTCGTCGGTCATGGCGGTGCGGCCGGCGGAAAGACGCACATGCGATTTCGGCATCATGATGCGCGCCAGGGCGATCACGCGCACGAATTCGATCGGCTCGATGGGCTTGGCTTCGGCAAGCGGGGTGCCGGCGATCGGGATCAGCATGTTGATCGGGACGCTTTCCGGCGGCTCGGGTAGGTTCGCCAGCGTCACCAGCATGTCGATCCGGTCCACCGGATCTTCGCCCATGCCGACAATACCGCCGCAGCAGACCTTGATGCCGGATCGACGAACCTGCTCAAGCGTGTCGAGCCGCTCGGCATAGCCGCGCGTGCTGATGATCTCGCTGTAGTAGCGTTCCGACGTATCGATGTTGTGGTTGTAGTAGTCGAGGCCCGCTTGCTTCAGTCGAGCGGCTTGCTCAAGATCGAGCATGCCGAGCGTCATGCAGGTCTCCATGCCCAGCGCCTTGACGCCTTCGACCATCGCCACCACCGCATCCATGTCGCGCGCCTTGGGGTTTCGCCAGGCCGCGCCCATGCAATAACGCGTGGCGCCGGCATCACGCGCCTTGGTCGCCTCGGCGATGACGCGCCGGACCTCCATCAGCTTCGACGCCTTCAGGCCGGTTTCGTGACGCGCCGACTGGCTGCAATAGCCACAATCCTCCGGGCATCCTCCCGTCTTGATGCTGAGCAGCCGGCTGAGCTGGACCTTGTTTGGATCGAAATTCTGGCGGTGCACCGTTTGCGCCAGGAAGAGGAGATTGTTGAAGGGGGCATGGTAAAGTGCCTGAGCCTTTTCCAGGGTCCACGCTCCGGGGTCAGGGGATTGAGCCTGTGGCGATGTCTGCGTTGAACTTGCCGTTTGCATGTCCATGCTGTTCCTCCGGTCTGTCTTGCGGGGTCTTTGCTATCTGACTGTTGACGATCGGAGAGGACAGTTGACCCAATCCTGACTCAGACAATCATGAGCCCCGATGGTCGAGGCCGATATCCAGGATCGGCGCGCTGTGGATGAGTCGGCCGACCGAAATCAGATCAACGCCGGTCGCGGCAACCGCCCGCGCTGTATGGGACGTGATCCCGCCAGAAGCCTCGGTGATAGCTCGGCCACCGACAATTGCGACGGCGCGGCGAAGATCGGGGAGGGACATGTTGTCGAGCAGAACCGCATCGGGATCGAAGCCAAGTACCTCCTCCAACTGGGCCAGAGTATCGACCTCGACTTCGATCTTGACGAGATGACCGGCCGCTCTTCGTGCTCGCTCGAGCGCTGGGCGGACGCCGCCTGCGATGGCGATGTGGTTGTCCTTGATCAAAATTGCATCGTCCAGACCGAAGCGGTGATTGGACCCGCCACCTGCGCGCACGGCATACTTTTCGACTGCCCGCAATCCGGGCGTCGTCTTGCGGGTGCAGACGATCTTCGCGCCATACCCACGAACCGCAGCGACGATCGATGCCGTTGCCGTGGCGATGCCGCTCAGATGGCACAAAAAATTGAGTGCCGTCCTTTCGGCTGTGAGAATGGCCCGGGCCGGGCCATCCACTGATGCAATGATCTCTCCATCCACGACATTGCAGCCGTCTGCCCGCTCCACCGAGATTTCGACATCAGGATCAATCAAGTGGAAAGCGAGCATCGCCAGATCGAGGCCGGCGACAACTCCGGACTGTCGCGCCACCAACACGGTTCCCGCTTGGTATTCCTTCGGGACGATGGCATCCGTGGTCAAGTCGCCGGCTCTGCCAAGGTCTTCAAGAAGCGATGCCCGTACAAGCGGCTCAAGCATGACCGTGGGAAGCGGTGAGAGCCTCATCACTTTGCCCCTTCCAAGTTTGGCGAGTGTCCGAGTTCGCGCGCAGCGGCCAAGGCGGCTTCGAGCGTGATTTCGGACCGTCGGGCGGCAGTCGCATGATGAGGAAAATCTGTCCGGTAATGAGCGCCGCGGCTTTCTTCGCGCAACAAGGCGGCAACCGCGATCATTAGCCCGACAGCCGCCGGATCCGAGACCGCATCCTTGCTTTCGGCGAGCGGCAATAAGGCACGCGCGGCTGCTTTCAACCCTTCACCGTCCCGGACGATGCCGAGTGCGCGCGACAGGAAAACACGCACGGGTATCGGAGCGGGCGGTGGGTAAACGTTCGCAAACGCAGGTCTTGTTCTGCGAGCAGGCGTTCCGGCGACACTTTCAGCGACCCAGCGGGCGCACACGATTGCCTCGGTCAAGGAATTGCTGGCGAGCCTGTTGGCGCCATGCAGTCCTGTCGAAGCGACTTCGCCGCAGGCCCACAGCCCCTCGACGGAGGTCCTGCCAAAGCTGTCCACGGCAACGCCACCCATGTGGTAGTGTTGGGCCGGACGAATGGGGATGAGATCGCGCGCGGGATTGATGCCCGCTCCACGACAGGCTGATGCGATTGTCGGGAAATGTCGAGCGAATGCCGGGCCAGGCCGTTGTCGGGCGTCGAGAAAAACACGGTGGCCGTTCGCAAGATGGTTCCAAACGGCGCGGGCCAAGACATCGCGAGGCGCAAGTTCCGCCCCTGGCACGCTTTGAAGAAAAGCCTGGCCGGTTTCATCGATCAGGGCAGCACCTTCGCCTCGGACAGCCTCGCTGACCAGCGCCATAGGGCGTTCTGGGCCGTCAAGCGCGGTCGGGTGGAACTGGATGAATTCGAGGTCGGCTAGGACAGCTCCAGCGCGGGCCGCAAGTGCAAGGCCTTGTCCGCAACTGCCCCAAGGGTTCGTGGTGTCGAGAAACAGTCCCCCGATGCCACCGGTGGCGAGGACGACCCGCCGTGAGCCGAAGAAGAAAGGTCCGATCGAACAGCTCGCCCAGACGCCCCGGATCGCATTCTCTCGCACGGCCAGCCGGCGCGCTTCCACGCCCTCCACGACAACTATCGACGGAGTGGAACGCACAGCCGCGATCAGGGCACGCATGATCTCACGCCCGGTGCCGTCCCCATGCGCATGAACGATGCGACGTCGGCTGTGTGCGGCCTCCAATCCGAGGCACAGTGATCCTTTCGGCGTGCGGTCAAAGGGAACCCCAAAGCCCGCAAGCCCCTCTATCGCCTTGGGCGCGGCTTGGAGGATGCGGCTCGCCACGTCTCTGTCGCAGAGACCATCCCCGGCGGCAAGCGTATCGGCCAGGTGCATTGCCGGATCGTCGTCTTCGCCGAAACTTGCAGCCAGCCCCCCCTGTGCCCAGGTGCTCGAATTGTCAGCTCCCAGCAGCGACCTTGACAGAAGAAGCACCGGCTCCGGCGACAGTTGAAGCGCGGTCATCAGTCCGGCGATGCCGCCGCCGATGATGATCGGCCGCCCGAAGAAGCTGCGGAGGTCGGCGCTCAAACTGCCAGCATCCGTTCGACCGCAAGCCGCGCGCGCCCGGCGATCCCGGGTTCGATGGTTACGACATGTTGGTTCTGCTCGAGCGCCGTGCGGATGTTGGCAAGCGTGATCCGCTTCATGTGCGGGCACAAGTTGCAGGGCCGGATGAACTCGACCTCTGGGTGCGCTAACGCGACGTTGTCGCTCATCGAGCATTCCGTCATCAGCACGACACGTGGCGGCCTTTGCCTTTCGACATAGTCGGACATGGCAGCCGTCGAGCCGGAAAAATCTGCTTCAGCCACGACGTCGGGCGGGCATTCGGGATGGGCGAGCACGACCACGCCGGCATGGCTTTCGCGCAACTCGCGGATGTCGGCCCGTGTAAAGCGCTCATGCACCTCGCAATGCCCTTTCCAGGCGATGATCTGCACATCGGTCTGGGCGGCGATATTCTGGGCCAGATATTCGTCCGGCAGCATGATCACCCGGAGAACCCCAAGGGATTCGACGACCGCCTTGGCGTTGCCGGATGTACAGCAGATATCCGACTCGGCTTTCACTTCGGCCGACGTGTTTACATAAGTGATGATCGGAACGCCGGGATAACGCTGGCGCATCAAGCGCACGTCTTCTGCCGTGATTGATTCCGCCAACGAGCAACCGGCGCTGAGATCCGGAATGAGTACGGTCTTGTCCGGATTAAGGAGCTTGGCCGTTTCGGCCATGAAATGGACGCCGGCCAGCACGATGACTTGCGCCTCGATCGTCGCAGCCGTGCGGGCTAATGCCAAGCTGTCGCCGACGATGTCGGCCACGCAATGGAAGATCTCGGGCGTCTGATAGTTGTGCGCCAGGATGATGGCGTTGCGCTCGCGCTTCAGTGCAAGGATCGCCTCGATATCCTCGGCGAAAGCCGGCCATTCGATCGGCGGGATCACTCGTCGGACGCGCTCGTAGAGCAACGCGGCCGTAGGCAGCATGGCGCTCATCGACCCCCTCCCGCTTATACTCTAATTGAAAATAACCAGCATATACTTGCTGTGAGTATAAGGGATGTCAACCCCGCGCCAGCGGCAATTTTGTCCCGGAGATGAGCCTATCGTCGAGAACGGCGTGGCGGAAACGGAAAAGCTTCGCTGGCCGGCCGCCGGTCTCAGCGGTGGCCTCTCCGGTTTCCTCGACCAGCTCCTGCTGTTCGATCAGTCGGCGAAAGTTCGGCTTGTGGATGAGCCTGCCGGCGAGCGCCTCGACGGTTCGCTGCAGCTGCAAAAGCGTGAAGACCGGCGGCATCAGCTCAAAGACGACCGGCCGGTATTTGATCTTGGAGCGCAGCCGCGCAATGCCGGTCGCCACGATGCGGCGATGATCGGCGACCATGGACTTGCTGGGCACCAGCGGAGGGGGCGCCGCGTCCCGCCCTCTTACGGCCTCTTGGACCAGGCCTGCTTCGTAGACTAACTCATAGCGTTGAAGCGTGAGTTCCTCGTTCCAAAGGCGGTCGTCGAAGCCGAAGGCTATCGTCGCCCGCTGCCAGCGTTCACGTCGCGTGGCCGCATCGCGGACGCCGTTTGCCCATTCAATCAAGCGTGGTCGCAGAACGTCCAGCACGACCGGAGGCGTGCCGGAGCGGTGGTCCTCCCATGGAAAATATTCATACCAACTCTGCCATCCGCACTTGGGCGAGCCCGCTGCCTGTTCCTTGCGGGTCAATGCAAGATAGCTGATGGAGATGACGCGCTGCTGGCGCTCGGCGCCGATGCGATCCCGATCAGCGAACGTGTAAAGTTGCTCAATGTACCCCAGCCGATGGCCGGTCTGCTGCTCGACCCACCCCCTCAAGCCGGATTGCAGCGATCGGTGCTCAAGCGCAAAGGGACCGGAGGGCAAGGTGTCTGCCTGGCCGATGGTGAGGACACAGGGTTCACTGTCGTTTACGGCGACGACAAGGGCGATCAGGTCCACTTTGACGTCGTCGGCCTTGAAGGCGGCTCTGTCTTTCCTGAGTCGTATTGCCTGATCGTCCATGTTCGCGAATTACTTGGCCAGCTCGGGGGACCTTAATCGATTTAGTGTAAGCGCGCCTGTCGGCACGTCAACACCCCACAGCTGCACGGGCATTTTTAGCTCTTCGCACCTGCACAAAAATGTGCCAAAGGCGACACCCGCGGTTGGTAACGTAGGGGAAGGAGGATCCATTGAGCGCGTTTGGTGACACCAAGGCGATCACACCGCCGGATATTCGTTCGCGCAAAGGTGGGACGCCGCTCGTCTGCCTTACCGCCTACACCACCCCAGTCGCCCGGCTTGTCGATCCCCATTGTGATGTGGTGCTCGTCGGCGACAGCGTCGGCATGGTTCTCCACGGCCTGCCCTCGACGCTCGGTGTCACGCTGGAGATGATGATCACGCACGGCCAGGCGGTGCGCCGTGGCATCAAGCAGGCGCTGATGGTGGTCGACCTGCCGTTCGGTTCCTACGAGGAAAGCCCAGAGCAGGCTTTCCGAAATGCTGCGCGCGTCATGTCGGAGACCGGCTGCACGGCCGTCAAGCTCGAAGGCGGCGAAACGATGGCAGAGACGATCGGCTTCCTCGCCGCACGCGGCGTGCCCGTCATGGCTCATGTCGGCTTGACGCCGCAGGCCATCAACGCCATCGGTGGCTACCGCGTGCAGGGCAGGGGCGGGGATGCCGAGCGCATCAGGCGCGACGCAATTGCGGTGAGCGAAGCGGGCGCCTTTGCGGTCGTCCTGGAAAAGGTTCCTGAAGCGCTCGCCCGCCGGATCACCGGGGAGGTGGCGGCCCCGACCATTGGCATCGGTGCCTCGGCAGCCTGTGACGGCCAGATTCTCGTCGTCGACGACATGCTGGGCCTCTTCGGCGACTTCCGACCCAAATTCGTCAAGCGCTATGCTGAACTGGGGGAGGCGGCTGCGGCTGCGATCGCTTCCTATGCGCACGAGGTGAAGGAGCGCCAGTTTCCGGCCGCCAAGCACGTGTTTGCCGATGCGCCCAAGCCCGCCGACACGGACGCCACCAAGAGCGGAGAAGCAGCGTGAGCGTGCCGATCGTCAGGAGCGTTGACCAGCTTCGCGAAATCGTCGCCGCATGGCGCCGCGAGGGCGTGAGGATTGCCGTGGTGCCAACCATGGGCGTCCTGCATGAGGGCCATCTCAGCCTGGTGCGCGCTGCACTCAAGAAAGCAGACCGTGTGATCGTGACGCTCTTCGTCAACCCGAAGCAATTCAACAGCCAGGCCGATCTTGCCGCGTATCCGCGCACCGAGGACGAGGATGCCGCCAAGCTGGCACCGGTTGGCGCGCACCTGCTTTATGCGCCAGATGCAGAGGAGATGTATCCGGCGGGCTTCGCCACCACCGTTTCGGTGTCCGGTGTCAGCGAGGGCCTGTGCGGTGCCTTCCGGCCGGGACATTTCGATGGCGTGGCGACCGTCGTCGCCAAGCTCTTCCTGCAGACTAGCGCTGACTTCGGCTTCTTTGGCGAAAAGGACTTTCAGCAAATTCACCTGGTCAGGCGCATGGCCCGGGATCTGGATATTCCAATCACCATTGTTGCCTGTCCGACAGTCCGTGAAGCCGACGGTCTTGCGCTATCATCGCGCAATGTGCGGCTCTCGCCAGCGCAACGCGCTGTTGCTCCCAAGCTATCATCGGTCCTGCTCAAGACGGCTGAGCGGCTTGGGCGCGGCTCACCCGTCCTGCCAACGCTTGCAGAATCTCGCGCAGCAATTCTGGCTGCAGGCTATCGCGAGGTCGAATACCTGGAACTTCGCGAAGAGGCAGATCTGCACCCGGTGACAAGCCTTGATCGACCGGCACGGTTGCTTGCCGCGGCCTGGCTCGGCGGCACACGTCTCATAGACAACGTCAGACTATTTCGGATTGGTTCAACAGATTAGCCACGTTCTCGGCACGCGCTGTATCCGTCCGGGATCGTTTAAAACAAGGTCTCTGCCTGGCATTGAGCGAATGGAGGTTACGCACAGGGCAAATGCATCGCGTGTTTGAGAACTTCGTCGAGCAACTGTCTGCAAGTGTTGATGCTGCCGATCTCTGTGAGGCAATGGCCTCCGCTGCAGCCGGCTTCGACTTCCCGCTATTCGCCTATTTCACTTACCCGTCGGCCTCCGGCGACGCCCCCCAATTGATTTCAAACTATCCTTCATCCTGGACATCACGTTATCTGCAACAGCGGTACCACAGTCTTGATCCGGTCATCCTGCGCGGGCTGCAAGGCTGGGATACATTCGATTGGGGTGTGGACCGCGCTCGACACTGTCTGCCGAATTCGCAGCAACAAATTCTGGAGAGTGCGGCTGAGTTTGGCATCTGCGGCGGCCTGACGATGTCCATGCATGATCATCTCGGCCGGTTTGCTGCCCTGACCTTTGCTTCCGACGAGTCCCGTCCGCCTCTGTTGCGGTCACTGGCACGTTACGAAAAAGCATTGCAGCTGGTGGCCATCAACTTTCATATCCATGTCCGGCGCAGGCTCGCCGATGATCGCGTGGTGGATGGTGTAACGCTCACCCCGCGGGAGTTCGAGTGCCTGAAATGGGCGGCGCGCGGCAAGTCGGCTTGGGATATCAGCCAGCTTCTGGGCGTCTCAAAGCGCACCGTGACTTTTCACTTGGAAAACGCCAAGGCAAAGTTCGGCGTCCGAACGATCAACCAGGCCGTTGCACGAATGGCTGCCTCCGGCCAGACGAGATCCTGATTCTTCAGCCACGATACCTGTAAACCTCTACAGGCTGCATCGCTGTCAGCTTTGCCCTTCGATGGCGGGAACACATCCCACATGGAGGCGACCATGATGCAACTGATAACACCAGACTTTTACAACGAGTTTGCAGGCGAACTCAAAGAGATGCACGGGCTCAGGTTTCGGGTGTTCAAGGAAAGGCTCGATTGGGAAGTTGATACCGAAGACCAGATGGAATCCGATCCGTTTGATGCTCTGAAGCCCGTCTATCTGCTCCTCAAAGGATCCGACTGGCGAATTCGCGGTTGCGTGCGTCTTCTGCCCAGCACCGGACCCACAATGTTGCGCGACACCTTCCCGGTGCTGCTGGGTGCTGACGTCGTGCCCTCGACCACCGACATATGGGAGAGCAGTCGTTTCGCGCTCGATCTTCCTCCGTCGGCGCCCAAGGCTGCGGGCGGGCTGGCCCAGGCGACCTACGAGCTCTTCGCGGGCATGATCGAGTTCGGCTTGGCCAAGGATCTGACCCGGATAGTAACGGTGACGGATACGCGCATGGAGCGGATCCTCCGCCTGGCTACGTGGCCATTGTCGCGCATCGGAGAACCCAAATGCGTCGGCAAAACGGAGGCGGTGGCTGGGTTTCTCGAGATTTCCCACGCGAGCCTTTTGCGCATCCGCAGCAGGGGACGTCTGATTGGACCGGTACTGTGGCAACCGGTTCTAGGCCCGTCGGCATAGCGCCATAGTGGACACCTGAGCCATGAAGGATGCTGGTCTGTCCAAGGAAGCGACGGTCGGCCTTGTATGCTGGCCGGACTGGCGTCGCCACGACGCTTACCACTATGCCAGACGATTGCCACGCACTGGCTGGGCCTGGGAGTTTCTTCGGCGCAATCCACAATTCCAGCGCGACCACGCCAAGATGGCACCGTCCGCCTGCATTGTCGGACCCCAAGGCGACATGCAGATAATCGAGTTGACGACAGGATCAGCTCTCCTAAGACAATGGAGCCTTCTTTTTCGCCGACGCGCCACTTTCGGACGCTACATCGGCAAGGGTCTTTTGGGATCCGCGCGATTGCGCCTGTATTCTACGAGCGGCCGCGGAGCCGCTTGGGCTCGACCACGATTTTGAACCGCTTCACCTTTCTTCGCTCTCATGCTGCAAGGACATCCTGCTGACAGCTGCGGGCGTGCAGCACGTGCTGCTGAGGGAGAACTGCCGGAGTCTGCAGATCGCCGTTTCCGGTGCGTCCGTCCTCCGCCCGTTGCGGCTATATGTCGACGCGATCGTTCAGCCGCAGCACCTCAAGTTCCATGTCGCTGCCCTTCAGTTCTTGAACCACGTCAATGGTTGCGCCCGCCTGTCAGCTGCTTGCTTTCCGCCGGAACACCGCGGAGCGCGTCTGCGTATCGTACTCCAGGCTTTGGATGGCTCGCTCGCGGGAGCATCTCATCAGGAGGTCGCCATTGCCTTGTTCGGGACACGCCGCGTCGAAGAAGATTGGCGTCATCCAGGTGGCCATCTTCGCGATCAGGTACGTCGCGCCATCCAACGTGGCCGCTACCTGATGGGCGGCGGCTACAGACAGTTCCTGAGGTAATTGGGGTGGTTGCGATTGTCTTATTCGAACGCGCAACCTCCATTTCTGACTGCAATTGTGCGTTGCACAAAACGTGGCAAGCGCCTAGTTCTTCCGCGGCGAATCGCGGCGAAGCACTGGGACCCAACCTTCGTCGATGAGTGCATTCATGCCTTGAGGATCCCGATGACCGTTATGAACCCGGACAAAGCCGGCGCGGCAAGCCTTGAAACGATCGCGCGAAACGGCAGCATGCTGCGTCGCATAGCCGTACGCATTCCGACCTACCTGTCGGATATTCGCGAGAACCCGGCGTGGCTGCCCATGTTCATGTTGGCGCGCACCATGCCGGCACGGAGAATGCACTGGCGTGGTGCAAAGCCGGTCCGAAGGTCGCAAACAGCCCAGGACACGATGTTTGCCGGTGTCAATTGCCAGGACGTTGTCGACGCGCTGCGGATGGATGGGCTTTTTCCCGGCCTCGTGAAGATGTAGCCGCATTCGCCAGGTGCACACCTTGTTTCGGCAATTTCGATCGCCGACTCGAATTCATGCCGGCGGAGCATGCGGAGGCTGAGGCGCGGTTTGGCCGTCCGTTGCTCAGCGGCCATTATTTCGAGCGCATTCTGGGCTGTAACTCGGCCGTTGCCATCCAAAACGATCCGCTGCTCGTGGATATCGGGGCGCACTATCTCGGCGGCCAGGCGACGCTGATCACAACGCGCGTCTGGTGGAGCTTCCCGACCGGCCAGGCGTCGGACGCCGACAAGAACCTGGCTTCGCTCGGCAAATACCACTTCGACCTGGATGATTGGCGGATGCTGAAGTTCTTTTTCTATCTGGTGCCTGTCGACGAGAGGACCGGTCCGCATGTCTATGTCCGCGGCAGCCATAATCGCCGCGCCCTCAAGCACCAACTTACGCTTGTCGTCGGCAATCCCGCGCAAGAGATTCTGGACGTCTACGGCAAGCAGAGCCCGGTCACGCTGACCGGCGAGGCCGGTTTCGGTTTCGTCGAGGATCCGTTCGGGTTCCATATGGGCACCGTGCCGGCGCACAGGCCACGGCTAATGATGGAAGTTGGCTTCGGGGTTTCTCCTCCATCACGCCGCCGCTTCCATGGCGAGCCTGTGATCCGCTGATTTCGAAAAGTCCCGAAACAGCCTTCCCGGACCACAAGTCTTGTGAGGCAAGATAAGGCTATGCCGCCAATCGATCTGTTCGACGCCCAAAGCGGTTGTCCGCACATGCCTTGAACTGGGCTGGTGCAATGAGTCTCGCCATTGCTCCAACCAGCGCATGAATGCCTGCTTAATCGAGGTTAGATGGCAGTGCGCCCCAAGATCCTCCTCGATATCGCCTCAGATGCTCTTCGAAAACCTCCTCTACGGACCGAGTCATCTCGGGTCCCCTTTGCAGCGGCCGGAAGGTGGTGCACAGCCGTATCGTGCTTCGGAATCCTGAATGGATGCGAGGGGCGGTTTTCCTCGGGCGGCGCATGCAGCGGTGCCGGCATGACAGCTTCGTCTTGGATCTGATGCTCGGCAACGTCGGCGGTGAAGGCTCTGTTTAGGCGGCTTACCCGGACATGGCCTCAATGCAGGAGATCGGCCATCTCCCTGTTCGAGCACATTCATTGGCGATCAGGCGCCTGCGGCCAAGGCAGTGGGCTGATTAGCCGAGCGTATTCGGCTTCAGCCCTGCCATACGACCCGTCAGCCAGCGCAATCAGACGCGTGCGATCAAGGATAACGACCTCTCCTCGCATCGATCGTATCAGACCTTGCCCCTCTAACATTTGCAGCGCTATGGTGACGCCGGGCCGCCTGACACCGAGCATGACTGATAAGAACTCGTGCGTAATCGCCAAGCGGTTTCCGTCGACGCGATCATCACACATCACCAGCCATCTTGAGAGCCTATCGACGATGTTCATCCGGGCATTGCTGAGCGCGGTGAAGCTTGCCTGGAGGTGAAAGTAGTGAACGTAGCGGAGCAGAAAAGTTCGCAGGGTTGGGCTTGTCAAAAGCGCCTTGGTGAAGAGGCCCGCGTCGATAACAAAGGCGCGGGCTTCTAATTGCACGTAACAATCGTGCGTTGATCGGTCATCGCCCATGATAAGCGCTGAGCCGGTCATGCCCTCACAACCAATGATTCCGATCTCAGCTTCAATACCAGGCCGCAGTTCGCCCACCACTGACCCGAGACCGCTCTCGAAGAAGTACACGGTTCTGATTGGTGACCCCGCCACTTCGAGATGCGTCTTCAGTCCAAGGGAGACGCTTTCCAAGTGAGGTTGCAGCAATGCCAAATCTGCCGAGCACATTCGAAGCAGCAGCGAATTGCGATAGATGGAATTTTGGCGGGTGTCGCGTTGCGCGGCAGTGTGAGTTTGTGAACTGGAGTCTGTCATAGCTCCCTCTCCCTATTGGGGCGGAAGCATGTTGATCGCTCACAGCCGACGGACGCCCTTAGAGTTGCCGTCGATGGCACACTGTATGCCTGCGAACCCCGGATGTCCCATTTTTTTGATTAACTGCGTTGATCGGCGCGAGCAAGGTTTGGCGCGCCCGCGCTAACACGGCATTCAGATACTCCAGGAATTCGTCATCGCTTTTCGTTGACAAGCCGACTTGTCGAGCGCGAGTCACAATGCGCTCCTGGAGTGAAACCGCTGCCTCATAGTGGTCCACGACCAGCTGATATGAAGCGCCTACCGGAGCGGATTCAAAGGGCTGTGCCATCATCCCAAACGTAGTTCCACAATGATGAGAGTCCATCCCGGCCGCCGCTTCGGTAACAATCCTACAATATGCTCGGGACTGGCCGCGCTCTTTGTTATCCTCCCAGAAATCCAGCAGCCTGCGTGTCGCAGCTTCGCTTAGCCCAAGGGTCTTGACCCGGCCGACCAGTCGAGCTTCAGCCACTCGGCCTTGTCTTCCTTACGTCACTTCGGAACCGGGCCGCCGACCTTGCCCTGCACACGATCCCAGAGCGTTTGCCGCTTGTCGGCCTTGAAGGCTACCATCGCCCGCCCATGATCACCTGCGCATCTTTGCCGCGTTCGTGTTGCACTCCAATGATGTCCATCTGCTTTTGCCCGAAGCATTTGATTTTGCCCCGGTGCGCACTCCGGCTCGACGACGGCTGTCGAAATCAGACTGCTGTGGATGCACTACCATTGACCGGTACTAGGATTCTCGACCTCGCCGATAAGCTCGTCTGTACAGCAAGCGACCTTCCTTCCTGCCTATCCCAATATCAAAAGTCAAACCCGTCCGCAGATGCATATGCCTGGCAACATGTGTCGGTCTTTGGCCACGCATCTGCGACACCGAAATCAAGTAGCCCGCCATGGCGCGACCCTCAATCTTCCACTTCAGGGAGCCTGCCCTGCCATTCAAGGTCAGTCAGCACTTCGGCCTCCACAGTCATATTTTCCGCGAATTCACCGGCATGTTCGGCGAGAAGCTTTCTCGCCGCGACGACCGCTGAACGCTTTCCTTCGCACTTCTCGTGGAACCTGGCTACGCTCTGGCCTACGTGGTCGCCGTTCCATTTTATTACGCCCACTATGGCATACCAGACGCCTTTCCCGGTCCTGCGACGTCGCAGAATTTCGAGTCGCTGATCTGCCAACTGGGCGATGGCTTGGTAGAGAAGTTCGTGCTCCGGGCGGTCGGCACCTCTCGAACGAGCCTCATGGGCAAAGCCCTTCAGGCTAGGCTCCTTAAGTTCAGCTACTGCGTGCGAAATCTTCCACAGATTTGCGGTAGCCTCGTCGAGTGCGTGCCGAGCATCATAGGTAAGCGGCGGTCGCTTCACCGAAACCCCCTGCGCGGATCTCATCTTGTCCGACTTCACCTTCGGCCAGATGTCTGCGGCAATCCTGTCGAGTTCGGCCTTGCCCACTACCCAGCGGTGCTCCTCCTCAGCCCTCTTCTTGGAGAGCTTTGGCTGAAGTGCCACCACCGTTCCCTTGTTGTCGGAATCATTGAAGGTGGCGCTCATAATGTCGCTAGTCGACCGTGTGAGGCCTTTTCGGATATCGCCCGCAGCATCGAAAACCCAATAGGCTCCTTGGGCATCTAGAATCCGATTCGGCGCGGTGCCTTCGTTCTCAACTATCACCGAGACGACCCGCTGGCGTGTGCCGGCGTATTGCGGGAGAGCGTCCTTTCCGAAGATCATTCCCTCTACAAGCCGCCGCGATAGCCGCAGAGGTTCGCTGTTCTCCGGGAATATGTAGTGACGACTGGACACCCGGCTTCGCTCCTTCGATCGCCGAAACGCGATGGCACATTCATGGTAGGCGGCTGTCTAAAGATTGCAGTATCAAAACTCATTGGCAGCATTTGATCAACTATCGCTCACGCTGGTGGATACGAGCAGCTGTCGCACTTCGCCGGAGAACAAATAAGTCAACCGCGAATTGACTGTGAGAGGGATGAGTCCCATTTGGGTGATGCCTGACACTGGTGGAAGGCGAAACTGCGGGCGACTGGAAGCTCAGCAATGCCCATGAAATTGGGCAGCTGGTGCTGGTCCGGCGCTATGACGTCAGACGATGGTATCTGCCGAATGACCTGGCGAATCTTCGGGGACGTCGAGGCCGACGTGGTCGGAAGCAAAATGAGTTACAGGCGGTGCGGCAGGAACGAGTATATGCAAGCTGAGACGCCTGTCGCCGTCGCCGCGTTCCAGGCCGACGTTCTCCGCATTCCGAGGCCTGGTGAGCGATACGGGTGCGCCTGAGTGTCAATGGCGCATTTAGCAAAGGCCCTGGCACATCATTCACCGCCGTGCGAGCTGATCCAAACTGGCTTGCTGGATTGCATCGTAATAGCGCCGCCCACCAGGAAACATTTTTCTATCGTTTGCGGTTAGGGCCGCATGGCGCGCTTGTCGGACGCAACAAGCCAGCTTGGGCAATAGGCAGCAGGCAGTCCACACTGTACTCCCTACTGCAATCCCTAGCCCCGAACGAGACCGCCATGCCGTCACCTCCCGATTTCACCAACGATTTTCGCGCCGCGCTGATCACGCTGCTGCGCTGGCGCAGGGATGTGCGGCGCTTCGAGCCGACGGCTCTGCCGAAGGGCAAGCTGGAACGGCTGCTCGAGCTCGCCAGCATTGCGCCCTCCGTTGGCCTCAGCCAGCCCTAGCGCTTCGTAGTGGTCGACAGCCTCGAGCGGCGCACCGCCGGTGAGAGACTGCTTCGAACGCTGCAATGCCGAGGCGCTCACGTGCTTTTCGGGAGAGCGCGCTGCACTCTATGCCCGGCTGAAGCTTGCGGTCTCAACGAGGCGCCCTGTCAGTTCGCGGTTTTCGCCGACCGCACGACCGAACAAGGCCTTGGGCTCGGTCGCATAACCATGCCGGCGACCATCGACTATTCGGCCGTCATGGCGGTGCACACACAGTGGCTAGCGGCGCGGGCGGAAGGCATCGGCATGGGCTGGGTGTCGATCCTCGATGCGACCGAGATGGCCGAGATTCTCGACACGCCGCCCGAGTGGACGCTGATCGGTTATTTCTGCCTCGGCTAGCCTACGAGGAGCACGACATGCCCACCTTGGAACGCGAAGGCTGGGAACATCGGCGGCCGCCGGTGGTGATCAGGCGGTAGGGGGGTTGCCCATCACTTCGTCTCTTCCCCGGCGATGAGCTTGACGCAGATCGGGTCGCCCTTCGCCATCGGGGTACATTGCCATTCCGGACCGAAGCCGAAGTTCGTGTTCTTGCCAAGGCCAGGAAAGAGCGCTGACAAACCGGACCGCAGCGAAGATGGCGCTGGCGGCAACCGGGCTGAAGCCGGGCATGGAGGTGGTCGACCTCTGCTGCGGCGACGGCTGTGCCGATCGCCACGGTCGCCCGCCATGTCGTCGCCATAGACATCGACGCCGACCAGCTGGAGGCCACGCAGCGCCGCTACCGGCGCCGGCGTGACCAATTGCGAATTCGTCGCCGACGACGCCTATGAACTCGCTACTCTGGTGTCACGCCCCGTCGACCTCGTCTTCATGGCCAACGCTTTCCATGGCGTCCCGGACCGACCGCGGCTGGCACGTGCCGTGCGCGAGGCGCTCGCCCCCGGCGGGCATTATGCCATCGTCAACTGACACCGGCGCCGCGCGAGACGACGACGGTCCTGGGCGAGCCGCGCGGCGAACTCAGGCTGTCGCCGAGACAGACCATCGCCGATCCCGAAGTCGGCGGCACAATGCTTCTACATGCCGGACTGCCTGACTAGGGCTCGCAGGCCGGTCGTCCGTCCACTGTCCAAGGCCTGCTGGCCTTTCTGAGGCCGTGATCCTGCCGCGGGTGAGTCTGCGATTCTCAAAAGAGCGTCAGGCGCGAATAGAACTTTAGGTCCCCACAGCAGCCGACCTATCCATGGGGTGGATGGTAGTGATCACTACAATCAATTGTACCAATATTATGGAATCCTACTACAAGGCCGCCACTTAAAGCGGCCGGATGGGTATCCGTCTCGCGTGGGCTGATGCTGCCCGCAAAAATGCGGAGACGAACATGTGCGGGATTGTTGGCATCGTTGGGCAACAGCCGGTGTCGGATCGGTTGATCGGCGCGTTGAAGGGTTTGGAATATCGCGGCTATGATTCCGCCGGCGTTGCGACGATCATCGACGGTGCCTTGCACCGCCGGCGCGCCGAGGGCAAGCTCGTCAATCTCGAGAGGCGACTGAAGGAAGAGCCGCTGAGCGGCAAAGTCGGCATCGGCCACACGCGTTGGGCAACCCACGGGGCCTCGACGGAACGCAATGCGCACCCGCACTTTACCGACGGTGTCGCCGTCGTCCATAACGGCATCATCGAGAATTTCACCAAGCTGAAGGACGAATTGGCGGCGGATGGCGCCGAGTTCCAGACCGACACCGACACCGAGGTCGTTGCGCATCTCTTGGCAAGATACCGCCGCGAGGGCATGAGGCCGCAAGAGGCCACGCGTGCCATGCTGAAACGCGTTAGGGGCGCCTATGCGCTTGCCATCCTCTTCGAAGATGAACCGTCGACCATCACGGCGGCGCGCAACGGACCACCGCTGGCGATCGGTCACGGCGACGGCGAGATGTTCCTGGGCTCCGACGCGATCGCTCTTGCGCCCTTCACCAATGAAATTACCTATCTCATGGACGGCGACTGGGCCATTGTCGGCAATTCGGGCGCCCATATCTTCGATATCGACGGCCATCCCGTCGAGCGTCCGCGCCATATCTCCACGGCCGCGGCCGATCTGGCCAACAAGGGCAGCCATCGCCACTTCATGGAGAAGGAAATATACGAGCAGCCCGAGGTCATCGCCCATGCTCTTCGTCATTACATCAACATCATAGAGGGTCGCGACATGGTTCCTGGCATCGATTTCGCCAAGGTTCCGAGCTTGGCGATCTCTGCCTGCGGGACCGCCTATCTCGCCGGACTGATCGGAAAATACTGGTTCGAGCGCTATGCGCGCCTGACGGTTGAAATCGACGTTGCGTCTGAATTCCGTTACCGCGAGATCCCTTTGCCGCCGCAGTCGGCGGCTCTTTTCGTTTCGCAGTCCGGCGAAACCGCCGATACGCTTGCATCGTTGAGGTACTGCAAGGAGCGTGGGCTGAAAATTGGCGCTATCGTCAATGCCTGCGAATCGACCATCGCTCGGGAGGCCGATACGGTCTTCCCGATCCTTGCCGGACCGGAGATCGGCGTCGCCTCTACCAAGGCTTTTACGTGCCAGCTTGCCGTTCTAGCCGCACTCGCCATCAGCGCCGCCAGAGCCCGCGGGACCGTCCCCGAAGGCGAGCTGCAGGCACTCGTCAGGAGCCTCGCCGAATTGCCGCGCGTCATGGGCCAGGTACTCAACAGCATCCAGCCGGAGATCGAGTTCTTGTCGCGCGAACTGTCAAAGTGTCGTGACGTCCTGTATCTCGGCCGTGGCACCAGTTTCCCGCTAGCGATGGAAGGAGCGCTGAAGCTCAAGGAGATTTCCTACATCCATGCCGAAGGCTATGCAGCGGGTGAATTGAAGCACGGGCCAATCGCATTGATAGACAAGAACATGCCGGTGATCGTCATCGCGCCCCATGACCGCTTTTTCGACAAGACGGTCTCCAACATGCAGGAAGTGGCTGCCCGTGGAGGGCGGATTATCCTCATCACCGATAAAAATGGGGCAGCCGCATCGAAACTCGACACCATGCACACGCTCGTGCTGCCGGTAGTCGACGAGATTATCGCGCCAATGATCTTCTCGCTGCCGATACAGCTTCTTGCCTACCACACGGCGCTCTTCATGGGGACAGATGTAGACCAGCCGCGCAATCTCGCAAAATCGGTCACGGTCGAATGATTGTGAACCTGTACAGATGGCGAAGCTCTCGATGGAAAGCTACCCTTTGTCTGGATCCGGATGAAAACCAGATGACCAGTGTTTGCTGGAATTTGGAATCCCTTTTTTCGGCCGGTCGATCGGGGCACAGGGCGATCGAGCTTCCTAGAGCCGACGTCGCAGCCGGGGGCTTTCAAGAGTGGGTCTTTCGCTCCCCCGCCGGTGGAGATTGGCCGAAGGAAGCAGTGTCCGTACCGGGAGTTCGAGTTGGTGTTCAGAGTTCCAGGGCCCCCTCCTGAGATGGCCTGATCGGCTGTAGCGCATCGGACCTGCGATCCTTCGCGAATAATTCTCGCCGTTGGCTTTCTTGATTAGAAGGAGGTGAGCCGCCATATTCCGACCCAGCTCCTAATTCAGGCGGCCCATTCCATGGATGAGGCCGGTCCGGCTGAATGGACGTCCATTTTTTGATTTGCTTGGTCTGCTCCGCCGGGGGGTATCTCCCGAGGGAGCTCCCATGTTCTTGGAGATGTTTATGAACGATTCGCGCATTCCCGAACCAGTCTTGACGGCTATGTCGCAGGGGACCCACATCGTCCGCGCTTATCGTGAGCACCTTGGGTATTCGATCGAGGACCTGACGGTCGCGAGCGGGCTTGCCGCTGAGGAAATTCAAAACATCGAGCGAGGTCTGAGGTACAACAAGGGATATCGCGATCGGATAGCGAGATCGCTTTCCATACCTGTGGGAATCCTTGAGGCAGAGTCGCACATTTCGGACGCCGCCTGATCAGTCGGATGATCCGCAATGGGTGGACTACCGCTCTTGTGATGTGAAGCTTGCGGCTGATTGTAGACGCTGATTCCGTTGGGATGCCTCTGGCGCAGTACCGCCAAGAGAATCTCGTCAACTTTCCGATGCAGGAACCCTTGATCGTGTCCCGTAGCGTGGTGTAGCTGGCGGCATTGGTCGCCGTGCTCTCCGGCATGGGGCCGGGCTGATCAGCGTGCCACGGCTGGCAGGCTGATCAGAGGATCATCGCTCATTTGGCTGATGGTTTCCAGCGTCATGTATCTGGCGCGCTGCACGGCCCATTCGTCGTTCTGTTCGAGCAGGATCGCGCCAACCAGGCGGACGATGGCGTCATCATTCGGGAAGATGCCGACGACCTCGGTGCGCCGCTTGATCTCGCCGTTGAGGCGCTCGATCGGGTTGGTCGAGTGCAGCTTGGCGCGATGCTCCTTGGGGAAAGTCATGTAGGCAAGCACATCGGGCTCGGCGTCGTCCATGATTGTCGCCAGCTTCGGCACCTTCGGCCGGATCTGGTCGGCGACGGCGCGCCATTGCGTGCTTGCAGCCCCGGGCGTTTCCTGGGCGAAGGCGGTGGCGATGAAAGCGGAGACGACGCGGCGCCCGCTCTTGCCGGCATGGGCCAGCACGTTCCTCATGAAGTGGACGCGGCACCTCTGCCATGTCGCGCACAGCACCTTGGTGACGGCCGCCTTGATGCCTTCATGGGCATCGGAGACGACGAGCTTGACGCCGCGCAGGCCACGGCGGGTCAGCTTGCGCAGGAACTCCGTCCAGATCGGCTCGGCCTCAGACGTGCCGACCTCCATGCCCAGAACCTCGCGCCGGCCGTCCGCATTGACGCCGACGGCGATGATGACGGCGACGCAGACGATGCGGCCGCCACGGCGCACCTTCAGGTAGGTCGCATCGATCCACAGGTATGGCCAGTCGCCTTCGATCGTCCGGTCGAGGAAGGCCTTTACCTTGCCGTCGATCTCCTCGCACAGCCGAGAGACCTGGCTCTTGGAGATGCCGCTCATGCCCATCGCCTTGACCCGGTCGTCGACCGAGCGTGTCGAGATGCCCTGGATATAGGCTTCCTGGATCACCGCGGTCAGCGCCTTCTCGGCCATGCGTCTCGGTTCGAGGAAGCCCGGGAAGTAGGAGCCCTTCCTCAGCTTCGGGATGCGCAGCTCGACCGTGCCGGCGCGAGTCTCCCAGTCCCGGTCGCGGTAGCCGTTGCGCTGGGCCGTCCGAAGTGGGCTCTTCTCGCCATAGGCAGCACCCGTCGCGGCGCCCACCTCCATCTCCATCAGACGCTCGGCGGCAAAGCCGATCATCTCACGCAACAGATCGGCGTCGGGTGTCTTCTCCACGAGCGCGCGCAGGTTCATCATGTCGTCGGTCATCGGTAGTCCTTCCGAAATGGGTTGGCGTCAACAACCAAACCCTACCGGAAAGCGCCGATGACCACCGCATAGCCGCTCGCTCGCTACAGCGCTACTAACGGCGCGCTCGCAAGCGGCTTCATAACCGCCGAGCTACACCACCTGATGGGACACGACCGAACCCTTCACAAGGGCTCGCGAACAACAAGGTATATAGCCGCCCGGAGTGCTACGAAACGTGCACGAGGGCATCGGCTCGCGACGAAGGATTGTAACGGCGAACTCTTGGTAGTTCGGCGAGGCGATGCTGGCGCTTGAGCATCAACTCGGCCTACGAGAGTGGCTACTCCTAGGCTGAATCGGCCAACATGGCCGGCATCGCGCCGCTCTGAAAATAACATGGCGGGCATCCTGACGTTTCCGGGTTGACTATGGGTGTTCGAACCACGAAAAGGGGCCGCTCTTCGTGAGTGGCGTGCGCCGGCAGTCTAACCCCAAGCCCCCCCGCCCAGGCTGCCGGCGCGCTTCTAGAAAGATCGAGGTAGGCACTCGCTGCGCTCTGCCCGCCGACACCTTGTGCTTCCTCCAGCGAGTCCAGCGGACCACCATGGGTGGTGCCAGTTCTGGTGCTTACCCACGTCCATTTGCGATCTCGGGTCATTGAGAGTACCGCAAGCACCCTCTCTGCTGGATGGCAACGCGGCTCGCGCCGCCCGTATGCAGCGCAAGCTCCATGCATGAGGTCGTCCCTTCAAAATACTTGATGCAGTTGCGCTTGCGTAGCTCCTTGCATGCGCTCGATGCCAGGAGGAGACCTCTGTCTAAACGCTCGCATCGATGCAACGCCGTTGATCACCATCATCGCGGCGACCGCTTCGCGGGGGCCGCAGCCGTTTTGGAGCATGACGATCATGCCGGCGCCATCGCAGTGACGCACATGCAAAATTCACAGATGCATTCTCGCCCAATGCTAGGTGCCCAGCATATGTCCGGCATCCCGCAACGCGGCTACGAAGAGACGGGCATTGCCGTTGGCATCCATCTTGGCCTGCATTGACAAGGGCATCCTGTGCCAGCTCTCCAAGGACGCAATGTAATGTGAGAACATACCGTTAACGATGCAATAGTGGGTAACTAGGCCGTGTACATCCAACGCCAGCACGCCGAATTGGCCGCCGTGATATCGGATGGCTGCGACCCGCTGGACCTGCGCGTCACCGTCGACCCGCACGTCGAAAAGCAGGATGCCGCGGCTCCTGGTGGCTATCTCGGCGGCTTTTTCAGCGAAGCTCAACGAGAGCGAGCGGACGCTTTCGACTGCCATCTGTAAAACCATCAAGTTCAGTTCATCCACTGACATAAGGTACCTGTGCGCAAGACATGGGTGATTGCAATCGACCACACCGCTTGTTCACAGATGTCGGCTCATCACCGGTTATTCAGGGTTTGCCGGTCATCTTTGCGGCAAGCCATCCGGGCTCCTTGTACCCTGCAACCGTTGCAGTGGCGTCCCTCGGCGCTCGGAACCGCCAGGCTCTGCTCGTCGAGAACTTTGTCCGCGAGCAGCGTTCGCTTGAGCATTCCGCTGAAGCGTGATGTCTCACCAGTCCGTGTCCTTGCAGCTCACCGCGAGGGCGTTTTGCGCACCGCACGCAAGCGCACGAAACTGGTCTCCGTTCACTTCACAAAATGGTTTTCCTGAAGTACTGGAGCGCAGAGAAATCTCCGGTCGCAGCCTACCCGGTTAAAACAAGGACCCAACGATGAAGACTCTCGTCGTCTGCTCCGGCGGATTGGATTCCGTTACTCTTGCTCACAAGGTGGCAGCGGAGCACCAGCTTACCGGCCTGCTATCGTTCGATTACGGCCAACGGCATAGGAAGGAATTGGGCTTCGCCACCCTTTGCGCGGAGCGCCTGGGCGTCCCGCAGCGAATCATCGATATCCACGAGATCGGCGGCGGCCTTTCCGGCTCCGCGCTGACCGACAATGTGGACGTGCCCGACGGGCACTATGCCGAAGATACGATGAAGGTAACGGTGGTGCCCAACCGGAACGCCATCATGTTGGCCATTGCCTTCGGCCTCGCCGCAGCACAAGACGCTGACGCGGTGGCGACGGCCGTGCATGGTGGGGATCATATTGTCTATCCCGATTGCCGTCCGGCCTTCATCGATGCTTTCCAGATGATGCAGGACCACGCGCTCGACGGCTACGCGCAGATTCGCCTTTATGCACCCTATGTGAACCTGACGAAGGCGGACATTGTTAGGGATGGAGCCACATACGGCACGCCGTTTGCGCAGACCTGGTCCTGTTACAGGGGCGCCGAGCGTCATTGCGGGAGGTGCGGGACCTGCGTCGAGCGGCGTGAGGCGTTTCACATCGCTGGGCACCCGGACCCAACCGAGTACGAGGACTCCGACTTCTGGCTCGGAGCGCTGCGAAGGACCACCGCGTAATGTTCCGCATCACCAAGGAATTCCACTTCTCAGCCTCGCATCAGCTCACCTCATTGCCACCCGATCACCAATGCGCGCGCCTGCACGGACATAACTACATCGTCGAAGTGGAGCTTTCAGCGGATGGACTGGACGATCACGGCTTCGTGCGCGACTACCACGATTTGGCGCCATTCAAACGCTACATCGACGAGAGCTTCGACCACCGACATCTCAACGACGTGCTGGGACACGAGCAAGTCACGGCGGAATATCTGGCCAGACATTTCTACGACTGGTGCAAGGCACGCCTGAGCGAAACCGCGGCCGTGCGGGTGAGCGAAACGCCGAAAACCTGGGCGGAATACCGGCCATGACCAATACTCATCCCGCAATCCGCGTTAGCGAGATTTTCGGGCCGACGATCCAGGGCGAGGGCGTGCTCATAGGTTTGCCGACGATCTTCGTCAGAACCGGCGGGTGTGACTTTCGCTGTTCCTGGTGCGACAGCCTGCATGCTGTGGACAATCAATTCCGCCATGAATGGGAGATGATGTCCGTCGGCGCGGTGTGGAAAAATGTGCTTGCGCTTTCCGGTGGCCGCCCGCTTATGGTGTCGCTGTCAGGCGGCAATCCGGCCATCCAGCCGCTCGGCGCGCTCATCGACCGAGGCCATGGTGACGGTTACCGTTTTGCGCTGGAAACCCAAGGTTCGCTTGCCAGGGACTGGTTTGCGCACCTTGACGTGCTGATCCTCAGCCCAAAGCCGCCGTCAAGCCAAATGACGACAGATTGGGCCGCTGTCGAGGCGTGCCTCCAGGCGGCACAAGGCAAGCCCCAAATCGTGCTCAAGCTCATTGTTTTCGACGAAAGGGACTACGCCTACGCGAAAGACGCCGCTGCGCAATTTCCGCAACTTCCGATCTATCTGCAACCCGGCAATCACACGCCGCCACACCCGGCAAATGATGACGCGCCCGTCGACCTTGACGGAATATTGAAGCGCATGGAGTGGCTGGTTGACAGCGTGACCCGCGACAAATGGTTCGAAGCCCGCGTGCTACCGCAGCTGCACGTTATGCTCTGGGGTAACAAGAGAGCCGTCTAGGCCAGGCCCTTTCCACCTGAACTGCACCGGCATATTCGGGTGAACGGGTGGTTCAACGTTGACCGCGCTGCCGGGGTGCTTGCGGACTTCTGCCACCGGCCCAAGTGTTGTCAGCCGCTTGCACGGCACCTTGCATTCTCCTTGCAAGGTCGAAGGGAGCTGTCGCCGACAACCATGATCTGACAGGCAGGGCATGAGCGGGCGATATCGTCGCCATGCCAAGACGCGTCTGGTCCGCTTCGAACCGTCTCGGCCGACGGTCGCCGGTCAACAGTGGAAAACGATCGCAATCGGTTCACGATCGAGTGAGAGCCATGACCGTTCCTCTGCGGTGCTCAGACTGCCGCCGAGTGCCTGGCCGTTCCAGTTTCGAAATATTTGTCGAACCTGGCCGCGATGCTTCGGACGAAAGGGCGACTTTCAGCCGGCACAACGAATCTGTCGCCATCAAGTTCAAGCAATCGAACCGGATCGTGTAGGGCCATGGAACTCGACTGAAGGAGGAGCCTCTGGCCGGCTTCGCCGAAGCGTTCCACCAGATCGATGGCCGAGAAGGCGAAGTCGCACATCAGCCGCTCGATGATCCAGCCGCGAACGCGGTCGTCGTCGGAAAGTGCGATACCGCGGACGGCGGCCAGCCCGCCGTCATCAACCATGCGTCGATATTCGCTGGTCGAAGGCATGTTCTGCGCATAGCCCTGCCGAAACTGACTGATGGATGACGGACCGAGACCGATCAATGTCTCGCAGCGATCCTCTGTATAGCCCTGGAAATTGCGATGCAAAGCCCCCGCGCGAGCCGCTACTGCCAACGCATCGCCCGGTTTGGCGAAATGATCGAGCCCGATTGCTTCGTATCCTCGGTCAAGAATAGCGTGGGCTGCCAGTTGTGATTGGGCAAACCGCTCCTCCGGCCCTGGCAACCAGGCCTCATCAATCATGGTCTGATGTTTCTTGAACCACGGCACATGGGCGTAGCCAAAAAGCGCTATCCTGTCGGGTTCCAAGGTCAGCGCCTGCGCGACGGTGGAGGAGACGCTCTCCCTCGTCTGGTGCGGCAAGCCGTAGAGCAGGTCTAGATTGACCGATTCGACGCCGCGCGAACGAACACCGTCGACTACCGCTTTGGTCTGCAAAAAGCTCTGCTCGCGGTTGATTGCCTTCTGCACCTTCGGATCGAAATCCTGGACGCCGAGGCTCGCGCGGGTCATGCCGATTTCGGCAAGCGCGTCGAGGCGGGCATCGTCCATATCGTTGGGTTCGATTTCCACGCTGATTTTGGCGTCGGGAAGAAATTCGAAGCTGTTGCGCAGGACGCTTCCCAGCGCCACTATATCCTCAGGTTCCAGCATCGTCGGGGAACCGCCGCCGAAATGAACCGCGCGAACTCGGCCCTTGCCGGTAACAAGGCCGCCCACCGTGGCGATCTCCGCATACAGCGAGCGCAGATAAGCGGCCACCGGCTCGTAGTGGCGCGTCTGTTTGGTATGGCACGCGCAGAACCAGCAGAGCCTGTCGCAATAGGGAATATGCAGGTAAAGCGATATCTCGTCACCACCTTCGAGCGCCTCCAACCAGCCTCGGTAAACGACGGCATCGACGCCCGCATGGAAATGGGGCGCAGTCGGATAACTGGTATAGCGCGGGACGTTCTCGCCAAGTCTGGCAGCTAGGTTTTGTCGCATGTCGTGGTCCACCGTGTTTGCGTCGCCCGAACTGTGGATGCTTGGATGAGCCTAAGCCCTGATTTCGATCAACCTTCAGCACGGACAAACTGCCGCAAGGATTTTTCTACCGTGGATTGCTATCCTGCCCGCACTGGACCGGTAGAGCGATCGAATGACATTACGGCAGGATATTCACAGTTCCGGCATTCCCGTTCTTTGCCTGCCTTGCGAGGCACGGCGCCGCGGTTTCTGTGGCGCGCTCGAGCCAGACGATTTGGCTCAGCTCGCCAAGACGTCGTCGCGGCACAATATCGAGCCGGGGGTCGAACTGATCGGCGACGCCGAGGCGGTCGACTGTTATTCAAACGTGCTTTCAGGCGTGGTGAAGCTCACGAAGAGCCTTTCGGACGGCCGCCAGCAGATCGTCGGTCTCCAGTTCGCGCCGGATTTTCTGGGACGGCCCTTCAAGATGAAAAGTGCGATCAATGCGGAAGCGGCAACAGCTGTCTCGCTATGCTCGTTTCCGAGAGCGGCCATCGAACGGATGATGAAGCAGTCACCCGAATTTGTGCATCGCCTGCTCAAGCAGGCGCTGAACGAACTTGACGAGGCCCGCGAATGGATGGTGACTCTGGGGCGCAAGACCGCACCAGAGAAGGTGGCGAGCTTTCTCCTCATGATTGCCCGGAACATCGACTCCAATGTTGACCCGGCGGCTAGGTCGGCGTGCTTCGAGCTGCCGATGACGCGTGCCGACATCTCTGATTTCCTTGGAATCACAAACGAGACCGTGAGCCGTCAGCTGACCAGCCTGAGAATGGACGGCGTGATTCGGATCGAGAACAACCGCCGCGTCACCGTGGACAGCATGAGCCGGCTGGAACGGCGCTGCGGCGGCCGAGGCGCAATAGCCGTTTGAATGACACGAAGCTGCATGGCCCACGCCACATACTTCATTCGGGGCAGGGCATGCTCGCGTTGGGCTCAGAAGACATCGCGTAGCGACAGCCCGTTCTTTATCCGATCGTATACGCCAGTTGCGTTTCGGCTCGTCGGCGAAGCATCCACACTTGGCCGAAGTCAATATGCCTCATACGCAGGCGAAAATCGCCGTCCAAACCATAAATGTAACGAAGGCAGCGCAACGCTGGCGCTGGCTGTTCCAAGGCATTGAAACAATCGACGTTCGGTAAGGCATCGGCCTGCTTACCAGCGTCACAGAAGGTGCGCGTTCCCCACACGCCCGCGATCGCCTCCATACCCGGGCCCCAACTGGGGACGCCCGGCCTGTCCATAAACCGGCGGCCGGTGCTGCACTTCCATATTCGACACAGTCTGATCGCACCGAACTCGATGCTGCTCGAAGCAAAATGGTGCGGCTCTGACATGGATCAGGGCGAGCAGGCGACGGCTGCGCAATAAGGCACCGCGGTTTGGCATCCGCCGGAATTGGAAATCGGGGCTTGCGATGAAATTCGGCAAAGAAATCGTGCTTCTAAGCCTGTTCGCATTCGCGGCTTTGGTGGCCGCTGGCGCTGGGGTGGATGAACCCTTTCGCCAGCATATGTGGGTCTTGTTCTTCGCCTTGGCTGGCTTCACTGCGATCCTGTTGCGCAACACTGAGTTCAAGCCTGCCGCGCCGATCGACCCGTCCGCTTACATGGACGGGCCAATCCGCTATGGCGCCATCGCCACCATGTTCTGGGGTGTCATCGGCATGCTTGTCGGCGTGGTCATCGCGCTGCAGCTTGCCTATCCCGATCTCAACATCCAGCCCTGGTTCAACTTTGGCCGTTTGCGGCCACTGCATACGTCGGGAGTCGTCTTCGCCTTCGGCGGCAACGCGCTGCTTTGCACGTCTCTCTATGTCGTCCAACGCACCTGCCGCGCCCGGCTGTTCGGCGGCGATCTCGGCTGGTTCGTGTTCTGGGGCTATCAGCTGTTCATCGTCATGGCAGCGACCGGCTACCTGCTCGGCATCACCGAGAGCCGCGAATACGCGGAACCGGAATGGTATGTGGACATCTGGCTGACCATTGTCTGGGTCGCCTATCTCATCCTGTTCCTCGGCACGATCCTGAAGCGCAAGGAACCCCACATCTACGTCGCCAACTGGTTCTACCTGTCCTTCATCGTCACCATCGCGATGCTGCATGTGGTCAACAACCTCTCCATGCCCGCCTCCTTCCTGGGCTCGAAGAGCTATTCGGCTTTCTCCGGGGTCCAGGACGCTCTGACGCAATGGTGGTATGGCCACAACGCCGTGGGCTTCTTTCTGACCGCCGGCTTTCTCGGCATGATGTATTATTTCGTACCCAAGCAGGCGAACCGGCCGGTCTATTCCTACCGGCTGTCGATCGTCCATTTCTGGGCAATCATCTTCCTCTACATCTGGGCTGGACCCCATCATTTGCACTACACCGCCTTGCCCGATTGGGCGCAGACGCTCGGCATGGTGTTCTCGATCATGCTGTGGATGCCGTCATGGGGCGGCATGATCAATGGCCTGATGACGCTGTCGGGCGCCTGGGACAAGCTCCGCACCGATCCGATCATCCGCATGATGGTGATGGCCATTGCCTTCTACGGAATGTCGACCTTCGAAGGTCCGATGATGTCGATCAAGGCGGTCAACTCGCTGTCGCATTATACCGACTGGACAATCGGACACGTCCATTCGGGCGCACTCGGCTGGGTCGGCATGATCTCGTTCGGCGCGCTCTATTACATGGTGCCGAAGCTCTGGAACCGTAACCGTCTCTATTCGCTGCGGCTGGTCACCTGGCACTTCTGGCTGGCGACACTCGGGATCGTCGTCTACGCCTCGGTCATGTGGGTGTCGGGCATCATGCAGGGCCTGATGTGGCGCGAATACGACGAGCAGGGCTTCCTGGTCTACTCCTTCGCCGAAACGGTCGCCGCCATGCACCCCTACTATGTGATGCGCGCAATCGGTGGAGCCATGTACCTCTCCGGCGCCCTGATCATGGCCTGGAATATCGCCATGACCATCCTTGGATACCAGCGCGAGGAGGATCCGATGCCCGGCTCCGTTCCCGCCCTCCAGCTTGCGCGATGATGAGACAGAAAATGAGGTTGATGAACAGACACGCGGTCATCGAGAAGAACGCTACACTTCTTCTCCTCGGGTCGCTGCTGGTCGTGACAATCGGCGGCATCGTCGAGATCGCGCCGCTCTTCTACCTCGACAACACGATCGAGAAGGTCGAAGGCATGCGGCCCTACTCGCCGCTCGAACTCGTGGGGCGCAACATCTATGTGCGCGAGGGATGCTATCTCTGCCATAGCCAGATGATCCGCCCGTTCCGTGACGAGGTCGAGCGCTATGGGCATTACAGCCTGGCGGCCGAGTCGATGTATGATCATCCCTTCCAGTGGGGATCGAAGCGCACCGGACCGGACCTCGCTCGGGTTGGCGATCGCTACTCAAATCTTTGGCATGTCGAGCACCTCACGGACCCTCGTTCCGTGGTGCCGGAATCCATCATGCCGAGCTATGGCTTTCTGAAGGATACGCCGATCGCGGTGAAGGATTTCTCGACGCATCTGGTTGCCAACAGGCGCGTCGGCGTCCCCTACTCCGACGACATGGTCGCTAACGCCAATGCCGATTTGATGGCGCAGGCCGATCCCAATGCCGACACGTCCGGCCTCGAGGCCCGCTACCCCAAGGCCAGGATCGGCGATTTCGACGGTGATCCGCAGCAAGTCACCGAAATGGACGCCCTGGTTTCTTATCTCCAGATGCTCGGCACGCTTGTCGATTTCAAGAACTACGATGAGACCGCCGGCTACCGCTGAGGACAATGGCGATGACGTACAATTTCATGCGGGAGTTTGCCGACAGCTGGGGCCTGCTTGCCATGGCTCTTTTCTTCATCGGATCCGTTGCCTTTGCACTTCGCCCCGGCAGCCGCAGGCAAGCCGGCGAAGCAGCTCAAATTCCTCTGAAGGAGGACTGATCATGAGCAGCGATCACATTGACGAGGTTTCCGGCATCTCGACGACCGGTCATGAGTGGGACGGCATTCGCGAGCTGAACAATCCGCTCCCGCGCTGGTGGGTCATCACCTTCTACATCACCATTGTCTGGGCGATCGGTTACACAATTGCCTACCCGGCATGGCCGCTGTTGCACTCTGCGACAAAGGGCGTACTTGGCTATTCCAGCCGCAACGAAGTCAAGAACGAGTTGTCCGCGGCCGAAGCGGCAAAGGGCAAATATGTCGCCGCAATAGAGTCGAAAAGTGTTTCGGAGATTGCTGCGGATGACACGCTGCGCGAATTCGCCGTCGCTGCCGGCGCCGCCGCGTTCAAGGTCAATTGCGTGCAGTGCCACGGTTCCGGCGCCCAGGGGTCCAAGGGCTTCCCCAACCTCAACGATGACGACTGGCTGTGGGGCGGCGAGGTGGACCAAATCCAGCAGACAATCACGCATGGCATCCGCTTCGCCTCCGACCCGGCTACGCGCCTGTCGGAAATGCCGGCCTTTGGCGACATCATCACCGCCGATCAGATCAAACAGGTCAGCACCTACGTTGCCAGCCTGTCCGGCACTGTCGGCGATCAATCGTTGGTCGCGCCCGGCGCCAAGGTCTTCGCCGAAAATTGCGTGGCCTGTCACGGCGACAATGCAAAAGGCAACAAGGAACTCGGCGCTCCAGATCTGACCGACGCCATCTGGCTCTACGGGTCAGGCGAAGCGGCCATCGCCGCCCAGGTCACCGCGCCGAAACAGGGCGTGATGCCGGCCTGGGGCGCGCGCCTCGGCGAGACCAAGGTCAAGGAACTGGCGGTCTACATCCATTCGCTTGGCGGCGGAGAATAGGAGCAGAAGCCTATTCTCGTCCTCCCCCTCCCGCCAAGCGACGAGGCCCGGCGCAAGCCGGGCCTCGGCATCATCCAGAACCGATGAGTCGGCTTCCGGCGAAATCGTCGCTGGTGACTGGAGCTTCTCGTGCTTGATAACACGCAAATAGAAAGTATCGAACCCACGCCGGTCAACTCCGCCAAAGTGCGACAGCCGATGTATGCAGCACGCAAGAAGATATTTCCGAAGCGGGCCACCGGGAATTTTCGCCAGTTCAAATGGCTGGTGATGGCGGTCACGCTTGGCATCTATTATCTAACGCCGTGGCTGCGATGGCACCGTGGCCCGTTTGCCCCTGACCAGGCAGTGCTGCTCGATGTCGCCAACAGGCGTTTCTACTTCTTCTTCATCGAGATATGGCCGCAGGAGTTCTACTATGTGGCAGGCCTTCTGGTCATGGCTGGCGTCGCGATTGCGTCGACTGCAATGCCTGCGTCGCTGTCTGCCCGATGGGGATCGACATTCGCGATGGCCAGCAGCTCGAATGCATCACCTGCGCGCTCTGCATCGACGCCTGCGACGGCGTCATGGACAAGCTCGGCAAGGAGCGCGGGTTGATCTCCTACGCAACCCTCTCCGACTACAACGCCAACATGATGTTGGCGACTGCGGGCGGCTCCGGTTCAGTCAATCCGTCGCTGGTCAGAACGGATGACGGCCTGTTTTCAGACAGGGTGGCTCATTTCCATATCCGCAAGATCTTTCGCCCGCGCACCTACGTGTACATGGCCATGTGGTCGTTGATTGGCCTGGGCCTGCTCTATTCGCTGCTGACGCGCGACCGGCTCGAGATCAATGTCCTGCACGATCGCAATCCGCAATTCGTGACTCTCTCCGACGGCTCCATCCGCAATGGCTACACCGTCAAGCTGCTGAACATGATCCCAGAACCAAGAACGGTCATCGTCACCATAGCAGGCTTGCCAGGCGCAGAGATGAGCATCGTCGGTGTCGACCTCCCCGCCGGTCGCTCTTTTGCGGTCCAGGTCGAACCCGACCGGCTCAAGATGTTAAAGGTCTTTGTCCGCTTGCCTGCTGAGCAGATCCATGGCGAAGCGCAGACCTTTACTCTTCAGGTCGAGGACAAAGCGAGTTTCGAGTCGAACGGATACACCGCCACCTTCAACGCGCCGGAGATCGCCAGATGAACGCCACCACGCCAAAATCCCGCGAATTCACCGGCAGGCACATGTTGGCGACTATCCTTGCCTTTTTTGGGGTGGTCATCGCGGTCAATCTGACGATGGCGACCCTTGCCAACACGAGCTGGACCGGCCTGGTCGTCGAAAACACCTATGTGGCCAGCCAGGAATTCAACAGGAAGGCCGAGGAAGGACGCGCGCAGGCAGCCCTCGGCTGGACCGGCAAGCTGACCATCGCATGGGGCGAAGTCCGCTACAGCCTCACCGACGCCGCCGGCAAGCCGGTTCCCTTGCATCGCGTCAGGGTGCTGTTTCGCCATCCCGCTTACGAGAAGGAGGATGAGGCCATCAAGCTCGCCCTCGCCTCGGGTCAGGAATTCGCCGCCCTGCACACGCCGAAGGATGGTGTCTGGATCGTCGAAGTCGACGCCGATGCCGGCCTGAAGGAACCTTATCGCGACGTGCGCAGGATCATGATTTCCCATGGAGCGTTGAAATGAGCTGCTGTGCGCCGGGCGCCGAAATGGCGCTGGATCTGGTCGGCGCCAGCTCGGTCCTGCCATCCGGCCAGGAAATCAAGCTGGCGAGCCGATCTCTTGGCGATGATCTTCGTCAGACCGACCTTTCCGTACCGACTGTTCACTGCGGCGCCTGCATCCAGACCATAGAGACGGCGCTGGGGAAACTCGATCACGTCGAGGCCGCTCGCATCAACCTGTCAACGAAGCGCGTATCGATCCGATGGCGCGGGGACGAGGTTCCACCCTTCGTCACCGTGCTGGAGCGGCTAGGTTATCAGGCTCACCTGTTCGAAGCCGAGATCGATGCAAAGGACAAGACGCTCTCGGAGCTCATCCGGGCCGTCGCTGTTGCGGGCTTCGCGGCGGGTAACATCATGCTGCTTTCGGTCTCGGTCTGGTCCGGTGCCGAAGGCGCGACACGCG
>NZ_JAMYOR010000048.1:0-52084 GCF_040319965.1 Mesorhizobium sp. M0830
CTTCCTGTTGATCCGCCCTTCCGGCCTGTTCGGCCAGAAGCTTGTCGAGAGGATCTGAGCATGACCGCGATATCAAGCGATTTCTCGTCGGCGCCGGTGCTGCCGAAATGGGTCGCGCCCGTGCTGCTGCTCGCCTTCGCCTATGGCGTCGTGCCGCTGATCGGCTCGAACTATCTGTTCGAGGCCATCCTGCTGCCGTTCCTGGCGCTCAGCCTCGCCGGCGTGGGCTTGAACATCCTCACCGGCTATGCCGGCCAGGTTTCGCTTGGGAGTGCTGCTTTCATGGCGGCCGGCGCCTTTGCCGCCTACAATCTCAACCTGCGCATCGAGGGCCTGCCGTTGATCGGCAGTATCTTTCTCGCCGGCATTGTCGCGGCCGCGATCGGCATCGTCTTTGGTTTGCCGAGCTTGCGACTAAAGGGTTTCTATCTCGCGGTTTCGACGCTTGCCGCGCAGTTCTTCGTCCAATGGGCGTTGACCAAGTTCAGCTGGTTCTCCAACAACTCGGCGTCCGGCGTCATTGATGCGCCGAAGCTGTCGATTTCAGGCTTTGCGCTCGACGGCGCCGTCGGCCGCTATCTCTTCGCGCTGACCATCGTCGCCATCCTCACCTTCCTGGCCCACCGGCTGGTATCGTCTCAGACCGGGCGCAATTTCATCGCCATCCGCGACAATGAAACAGCCGCCCGCATCATCGGCATCCCGGTGCTGAAGACCAAGCTTCTGGCCTTCGCCGTCTCCTCCTTCATCATCGGCGTCGCCGGCGTCATCTGGGCCTTCGCGTATCTGCGGACCGTCGAGCCGGACGGCTTCGATCTCGACCGCTCGTTCCAGATACTGTTCATCATCATCATCGGCGGCCTGGCTTCGATACGCGGCGCGTTCTTCGGCGCCGCCCTGATCGTCGTCTTTCCGCTGGCTCTGTCTCGCCTCGGCGGCTTCTTGCTCGGCGATCTCTTCGATTCGGGCGTGCTCGACATGAGCCAGCGCATTGTGCTGGGCGCGCTCATCATCCTGTTTCTGATCCTCGAACCCGACGGGCTGGTGGCGCTGTGGGACAGGCTCCGAAGACGGCTCTTGTTCGCCTGGCAAACGACCTGAGCCCGTGCATTTGAAAATAGATCACATTCGAAAATGAACCAGGGGCCGAACCCAAGACGGCCCATACCGGGAGTACCTCGACAATGAATTTCCTCAGCGCAATCAAGGCGGCGGCGCTGTCCGCGGCGATGATCGTCTCGGTGGCCTTGCCCGCCGCGCATGCCGACGAGCAATATTTCCCGCTGCAAAGCTATCGCGTCGGGCCTTATGCGGCTGGCGGCACCGGCTTCTTCGGCGGCTTCATCGACTATCTCAACCTCATCAACATCCGCGACGGCGGCGTCAACGGCGTCAAGCTGACCTGGGACGAATGCGAGACCCAGTATGAGGTCGAGCGCGGCGTCGAATGCTACGAGCGGCAGAAGAGCCATGCCGGTGCCGCCGCGTGGAATCCGCTTTCGGTAGGCATCGCCTACGCCATGATCGACCGCATCACCGGCGACAAGGTGCCGCTGATCACCGTCAACCATGGCCGCACCGACTCCACCGACGGGCGTGTCTTCCCCTATGTGTTCCCGCTGCTGCTCAATCCTTACAGCGAAACATCCGGCATCGTGAACTACATCGCCTCCAAGGAAGGCGGCATCGACAAGCTGAAGGGCAAGAAGATCGTCGTGCTCTATCACGGCTCGCCCTACGGCAAGGAGACCATCCCGATCTATGAATTGCTGGCGCAGAAATACGGCTTCACCGTTCAGCAGATCGAGGTGCCGCATCCCGGCAACGAGCAGCAGTCGCAGTGGCTGACCATCCGCCGCGCCAAGCCGGACTTCGTCGTCCTGCGCGGCTGGGGCGTAATGAACCCGGTGGCGCTGAAGACGGCCGTCAAGGTCGGCTATCCCGTCGATCACATCGTCGGTAATGTCTGGTCGAATTCGGAAGAGGACGTGATCCCGGCCGGTGACGCCGCCAAGGGCTACACCGCTATCACCACCCAGGCTTCCGGCAACTCCTACCCGGTAGTGCAGGAGATCGTGAAGACGGTCTACGGCGCCGGCAAGGGCAATCTGGAAGACAAGTCGCGCATCGGCTCGGTCTACCACAACCTCGGCATCGTCAACGGCATCCTCAATGTCGAGGCGATCCGCGTCGCGCAGGAGAAGTTCGGCCATCGCACACTGACCGGCGACGAGGTCCGCTGGGGCTTCGAGCATCTCAAGCTCGATCCGGCCAAGGTCGAGGCGCTCGGCGCCAAGGATTTGTTCCACTCGATCAACGTCAGCTGGGACAATCATGAAGGCGAAGGCTACGTGACCTTCCAGCAGTGGGACGGCAAGAAGTGGAACGTCGTCTCCGACTGGATCGCGCCGGACTGGGCGCTGCTGCGGCCGATCATCGAAAAGTCCGCCGAGGCCTACGCCGCCGAAAAGGGCATCAAGCTGCGTACCGCCGATGACGCCGACGCGGTGACCACCAACTGATCAGCCAAGGCCGGGCGCTGCGAACGACTTTCCACACGCAGCCCCCGGCCTATTTCGGTTATCGAACCACGGGAATAAGAGCCCATGCCGGACAATGACGTCATTCTTGCCGTGGACGCGGTCCATGCCACCTACAATCACGCCATCACGGCGCTGCACGGCGTCAGCTTCGTGTTGCGGCGCGGCCAGATGCTTGCCTTGCTCGGTGCCAATGGCGCCGGCAAGACCACGACGCTGAAGGCCGTCTCCAACCTGTTGCCGGCCGAGCGCGGCCAGGTCAATGCCGGCACCATCCGCTATGAAGGCAGCGATGTCTCGCGCCGCAAGCCGGGCGATCTCGTGCGTGGCGGCCTGGTCCAGGTGCTGGAAGGCCGCCACTGCTTCAAGAGCCTCACTGTCGAGGAAAATCTGATTGCCGGTGGCATCGGCCGCAGCGGAAGCCGCGCCGAGATCAACAGGGATCTCGAACGGATCTACGGCTATTTTCCACGTCTCAGGGAAAAGCGCCGGACATTGTCCGGCCTGACTTCGGGCGGCGAACAGCAGATGACAGCGATTGGCCGGGCGCTGATGTCGCGGCCGCGTCTGCTGGTCCTCGACGAACCGTCGATGGGGCTCGCCCCGCTCATCGTCCAGGACATCTTCCAGACGCTTAGAAAACTCAATCGCGAGACCGGCCTGTCGATCCTGGTCGCCGAGCAGAACTCGGCGGTCGCGCTCAGATATGCCGACCATGCCACCGTCCTCGAAAACGGTGTCTCCGTTCTCTCTGGCACGGCTGCCGATCTTCGCCAGCGCGAGGACGTCCGGTCCTTCTATCTCGGTCAATCGACCCGCGAGCAACAGGCATCGCCTGCCGCCAAGCCAGCCCATCTCCACGCCGTTGCCTGAACCGAATCTCAAGGAGCAGTGAAATGACCGTTTCGACCGTCAAGACCGACCACGCTTCCGCCGCCGTGCCGCCAGTCGCGCGACCAACCGTGCCTGCGCACATCATCAAGGACGATGCCGAGGCGATTGCCATCGCCCATGCGCTCGCCGCCGAATTCGTCAAGGAGTCCTCCAAGCGAGACCGCGAGCGGATCTGGCCGGTTGCCGAACTCGACGCTTTTTCGCAAAGCGGCCTGTGGTCGATCAATGTACCCAAGGCATTCGGCGGGCCGGAGGTATCCTATGCGACGCTGGCGAAGGTGATCGAGATCATCTCGGCGGCGGACTCCTCGATCGGCCAGGTGGCGCAGAACCATCTCGGCGTCGTCGCCGCCATCCGCACGGTGTCCGACGCGGATCAGCAGAAGCTGCTGTTCGCCGAAGCGCTGAAGGGCACCCGGTTCGGCAACGCCTTTTCCGAGTTCGGCTCCAAGTGCGCCGCCGATTTCGAGACCCGCTTCACCGATGCCGGCGATCATGTGGTCGTCAACGGCCGGAAATTCTATTCGTCCGGCGCGCTGCTCGCCCACCTGGTGCCGATCGTCGCGCTCGACGACGAGGGCCGCGCCTGGTACGCCATCGCCGACCGCGGCGCGCCCGGCCTGACGGTCATCGACGACTGGTCGAGCTTCGGTCAGCGCACGACGCTGTCCGGCACCGTTATCATCGACAACGTCAAGGTGCCGAAGACGCATCTGGTGCCCGGCTACAAGGGCTACGACAGACCGACGGTAGACGGCGCCATCTTCCAGATCATCCAGGTGGCTGTCGACACCGGCATCGCACAGGCGGCGATCGACGAGACGGTCAGTTTCGTCAGGACCAAGAGCCGCGCCTGGATCGACAGCGGCGTCGACAATGCATGGGACGATCCTTACACCATCCAGGCCGTCGGTGACCTGACGCTGCGCCTGCACGCGGCGCAGGCGCTGCTGGAAAAGGCCGGACTGGCAATCGACCGGGCGGTGATCGAACCGACCGCCGAGACGGTGGCACACGCCCAGATCGTGACTGCTGAAGCCAAGATACTGTCGACCGAAATCGCCATCGCTGCGACCAACAAGCTGTTCGAGCTGGCGGGAACCCGCTCGACCCTTGCTGAACACAATCTCGACCGGCATTGGCGCAACGCGCGCACGCACACGCTGCACGATCCGGTGCGCTGGAAGTACTCGATCCTCGGCAAATATTTCCTCAACGGCGAAAACCCGCCGTTGCACGCCTGGAGCTGATTTCCATCGGCGGGCAGGCAGCTCGCCACGTCGACCTTCGACCATCATTCGCAAGAGGCCCCACTGCCATGTCAAATCCAACAGTCGTCGGTTTTTCCGGCAACATCACCCGGCCGTCAAAGACACGTGCCTTCGTCGATTTGGTCACCAGGGACATCGCCGCCAGCCACGGCCTGTCCGCGAGCACCTACGATATCGAGGATCTCGGTCCGTCGCTGGGACCCGCGAAATGGGCCCGCGATCTCGATGGGCAGGCGCGCGCGATACTGGAACAAATCCTCGCAGCCGACGTCCTCGTCGTCGGGTCGCCGACCTACAAGGGCAGCTATACCGGCCTGTTCAAGCACTTCTTCGACCTGATCGATCCGGCAGCGCTGCGGGGCAAGCCTATCGTATTGACGGCGACCGGCGGTGGCGAGCGCCATGCCCTGATCGTCGAACACCAGCTGCGGCCCCTATTCGGCTTCTTCGAGGCCTTTGCCCTGCCTACCGCCGTCTATGCCACCGACAAGGATTTCACCGACGGTGTACTGCACTCCGAGGCCATCCTGAAGCGTGCGGCGCAGGCGGTCGACGAGGTAGGCTTCGTGCTGGCCAACCGCTCGGCCGGCAGGATCGCCGCCGAATAGTCTGGAGCCACCAGATTTCGCCACGATCAAAATAAGCGAGGACAGCGCCCTCGCTTACGCGCAGTTTACGACCGCACGCTACATCCTGTTCCTGTCTGATTCGTCTGGGATAGGAACATCATGAGCAAAGCCCTCACATCCTTCGCACTGGTCGCCGTGCTGATCGCCTTGCTCATGGCCTTGAGCCTGGCTGTAGCCAGGCACGGCTATCCCTATGGCGCGATCGGCGTCAGGCGCCTTGACGGCATTGCCGATGCCGGCGTGTTCATCCCGATTGCCGCTGTCTATTTCTTCAGCGCGATGCTGATGATGATCCTGCCGATCAGGGCGGCTGGCGTCGTCCTGACCCATGCCGCCGACGCCGTCTTCTGGACCGTGATTACACTTTTTGCGGCCATCGTCGGCTGTCTGGCCGCCAGATGGGCCTTCGGCCAGGGCAGCGCCGTGTGGGCGCTGTTGAACTGGCGGTTCCTGTTTGCGGCAGCGATCGTCGGGTGTCACTTCATCATGAACGAGTTGCGCCGCAATGTGCTCTTGCGCAGCCTGTTTTTCGCCGTCTTTGCCGCCGCTACGCTAGCCTGCCTGTTGTGGTCGTTCACCCTCTGACCAGCCGGCTCCAGTCCTTGCGTGCAGTGGATGGCCGTTGACGTTTGCGCGAATTCATCTCCACGAAACAGCGCGAAAAAATCCTCGATATCCTTGGCTCCTCTTCCCAATGACCATGGCGCATGAACATGTCGCGGATGGCGTTGACGCGCTCCTCGTCGGGGCCAGCCGAGTTGAGCTCGATGGGCGTTCTCGCCGCCCACGTCGCAAGCGAGGGGGATTTTTGTCGCGGCAAGCGACGCAGTGTTTGCTTTCCCGCAAGGCAATTGTCTGGCAAATACCAATTCAGACAGATGCCGCCGCGCGGCCAACCAGCAGGGAAGACAGGATATGACGCTGTTTCGACAGAACCTCATCGATGGCGAATGGGTCGGCGAAGCCGGTTCCCGTAACATCAACCCCTCGGATACCGGCGATGTCGTCGGCGATTATGCCTCGGCGGGAGTCGAGCAGGCCAAGCAGGCGATCGCTGCAGCCAAGGCGGCGTTTCCGGCATGGTCCCGTTCCGGTCCGCTGGCGCGCCACGCGGTTCTGAAAAAGGCCGCGGACGAGATCATGGCACGCAAGGACGAGATCGGCCGCAACCTGGCGCGCGAGGAAGGCAAGACGCTGGCCGAGGGCATCGGCGAGACCATTCGCGCCGCCCAGATTTTCGATTTCTTTGCCGGCGAGACATTGCGCCTCTCAGGAGAGGTCGTGCCAAGCGTGCGGCCGGGCGTCGGCGTCGAGATCACGCGCGAGGCGGTCGGCGTGGTCGGCATCATCACGCCATGGAATTTCCCGATCGCCATTCCGGCCTGGAAGATCGCACCGGCGCTGTGCCACGGCAACACTGTCGTCTTCAAGCCGGCCGAGCTGGTTCCGGAGAGCGCCTGGACCATCGTCGATATCCTGCACCGCGCCGGCCTGCCGAAGGGCGTGCTCAATCTCGTCATGGGCAAAGGCTCGGTGGTCGGTCAGGCGATGCTCGACAGCCCCGATATCAACGCCATCACGTTCACCGGCTCGGTCGGCACCGGCAAGCGGGTCGCCGCGGCAAGCGTCGAGCATATGCGCAAGTTCCAGCTCGAAATGGGCGGCAAGAACCCGCTGGTCGTGCTCGACGATGCCGATCTCGCGGTCGCTGTCGATTGCGCGCTCAACGGCGCCTTCTTCTCGACCGGCCAGCGCTGCACCGCCTCGTCCAGGCTGATCGTGACGGATGCCATTCACGACCGTTTCGTCGACGCCCTCAAGGATCGCATGAGCAAGCTGGTTATCGGCGACGCGCTCGACGCGCAGACCCAGATCGGTCCGGTCGTCGACGCCACACAGTTGAAGCAGGACGAGGACTACATCGCCATCGGCGTCAGGGAGGGCGCCACGCTTGCCTTCGGCGGTGAGCGGCTCGACCGCAAGACGCCGGGCTTCTACCTGCAGCCGGCCCTGCTGACGCAGGCCACCAACGCCATGCGCAGTTCGCGCGAGGAGATATTCGGACCCGTCGCCAGCGTCATCCGCGTCAAGGATTATGACGAGGCGCTTTCCGTCGCCAACGACACGCCGTTCGGGCTGACATCGGGCATCTGCACCTTGAGCCTCAAGCACGCCACCCACTTCAAGCGAAATTCGGAGGCTGGCATGGTGATGGTCAACCTGCCAACAGCGGGTGTCGACTTCCATGTTCCCTTCGGCGGCCGCAAGGGCTCGAGCTACGGCCCGCGCGAACAAGGCCGCTACGCGGCGGAATTCTACACCACGGTGAAAACCGCCTATACGTTCCCAGGCTGATCGGCCATTGGCCGATCATGCCGGGCTGATCGGTCGCCTCTGATCGGGCCCGCAACCCCCTACGTACGGTCACTGGGCACATCGAGATTGGAGTGGTGCGAAGCGATGACGGTGCAGAACCTGACCTGGCTCAATCCGCCGCCGCACCATTCCATCGACGGCGATGCCGTTCGTGTGCGAACCGGTAAGGAGACCGATTTCTGGCGCGAGACGTTCTACGAGTTCTGGCGCGACAACGGTCACTTTCTTTACCGGCAGGTCGAGGGCGATTTCACCGCCGAGGTCACCGTCAAAGGCGACTACAAGGTGCTTTATGATCAAGCCGGACTGATGGTCCGGCTGAGCGAAACGCATTGGATCAAGGCCGGCATCGAATACAGCGACGGCGTGATGTACTTTTCCGTCGTCGTCACCAACGATGCCTCCGACTGGTCGCTGGCCACAATTCCGGCCAGTCCCGACGGTGTCAGGATCCGAGTGACCCGTCACGCCGAGACGATCCGCGTCCAGTACCTCGATGCTTCCGACAGCCACTGGAAGCCGGTGCGGCTTGCCTATTTTCCGATCTCGAAGACGGTCGATGTTGGTATGATGTGCTGCTCGCCGCAGCGCGAGGGTTTCGAGGTCACATTCTCCGATTTTTCCGTCGGACCACCGATTTCGCGCGAACTGCACGATTGATCGAAGAGAGCCTCGGCCCCTCACCATGGACGTGCCTGGACGCGTGTATGCGAAGCAGGTCCCGCACAGCACGATGATTGAGCAGCGGGCGCTCCGGACTTTGCGCCGGAGCACGGCGTGGTCACCGCCTGGACCACGCCAGCCAGCGGCCCGCCAGATGTTTCCAGGATGAGGTGAGCTTTGTCCGCCGATAGGCGTCGCCGGCCATCTTGATGCCTTGTGCCTGGGTCGGGAAAGGGTGGATGACGTCGGCCAGCGCGTGCAATCCCATGCCCGACTTGATCGCCAGCGACACCGCATTGATCATCTCGCCCGCATGACTGGCGACGATCGTGGCACCAAGGATGCGGTCGGACCCCTCCCTGACGTGGATTTTGGCGAAACCCTCCTCCTCGCCGTCCATGACTGCGCGGGCGACGTCGTGCATCAGCACCGTATAGGTCTTGACTGGGATGCCGTTCTGGCGCGCCTCCGTTGGATAGAGGCCGACATGGGCGATCTCCGGATCGGTGTAGGTGCACCACGGAATAACCAGTTCGCTTAATTTCCTGCGTCCGAGAAACAGGGCATTGCCCACAACAATCCGCGCCGTCGCCTCGGCGGTATGGGTGAATTTGTATGCGAGGCAGACGTCGCCCGCCGCATAGATGCGCGGATTGGTGGTTCTCAGATAGTCGTCCACTTTGATCCCGGTGGCGTCATACGCCACCCCGGCGTTCTCCAGGTCGAGCCCGTCGACATTGGGCGAACGGCCGATGCCGGTGATGATCTCGTCGACGGAAACCGTCATCGTGTCGCCGTCGCACACAAGGTCGGCGAGCTTCTTGCCGCCTTCTGTCCGTACCGCCACCGCCTCGGTATTCAGGCGAACCTCGACCCCTTCGCGCGCCAGCGCGTCGGAAAGGATCTGGGCGGCGTCGCGTTCCTCGCCAGGCAGAAACATCGGCTCCCGCTGCACCAGGATGACGCTGGCGCCCAGCAGGCAGAAGGCCTGCGCCGCCTCGCACCCGAGCGGTCCGCCGCCAATGACCAGAAGCCGTTTCGGGCACTCTGTGAGATCGAACATCGTTTCGTTGCTGAGATAGCCGGCCTCGGTGAGGCCCGGAATCGTCGGCAGGGCCGGACGCGCGCCCGTCGCAACCAGCGCCTTCTTGAAACGCAGAGTCTTCCCGGCAACCGTGACCTCGTCCGGCCCGGAAAAACGTGCTTCGCCGAAGTAGAGGTCGATGCCTGCGGAAACCACGCTCGCAGCCGAATCGGCGCGGCTGATCCGCTGCCGGATCTGCCGCATCCTCGTCATTGCCCGCTGAAAGTCGATGCGAAGACGGTCCGGCGTGTCGCCGCCGAGATTTTCGGCATCGCGCATATCCGCATAGAGCCTGGCCGTGCGGATGATCGCTTTCGACGGGATGCAGCCGACGTTGATGCAGGTGCCGCCGATCAGCCCGCGCTCGATCAGCGCGACTTTCGCACCGAGGTTTGCCGCCTCGCTGGCAGCGGTCAAGCCGGCCGGCCCGGCGCCGATGACGAGGAGATTGTATGGGCCATTGGGCTCAGGGTTCTTCCACAGCGGTGGATGGGCACCCCTGATCAGCTCGATGTCATGGCGGTCGACAGGGAAGGCGGTGGCCATGGTCCGGTCACGCGACATCGCCACCACCTGACGCCGGGCTTGCCGGCTTAGACAGCCAACCGCCGCTGAATCCGGCTCTGCCCAGGCCGCGGCGGATGTGCGGGTTGGACCGCATCAGTTCCCAGATCAGGCGCGACCGATGGTTCTCGATCATCATCACCACGATGCCCTGATCCAACCCGAAATGGCCTTCCGACACCCAGCCGTTGCGGCCGAATTGTCGCCGGTTGGCCAATGTCGGATTGAAGCCGCTCGGCAGCCGGAAATTGTCAATCACCTCGGGGTAGCGGTCCCTGAGATGGCGCAAGGCCGCCAGGCAGATATCCGGCGCGAAGGGCAGCGACGCCAAACAGGACCATGGGGCGATCGTTCCGTCGTCCGGCCCGAAAGGCGCGCCGCGCGCGGCATAGCCGGAAAACCGGCGACGCTGTCGCTGTACGCTGGCACGAAAGCTGCCGGGTCCGTCGCCCGCCGAAAGTCCCCACAGGTTCGCGTCGTAGCCGCCGTAGCCGTAAGGGTTGTGGCGCGCATAGTCGCGGTGCAAGTACGTCGAACGGCGGCTGTTTTCGAAATAGTCCGAGTTCTTCTCACGCATGAAAGCGTCGCGGATGCCGGCGAAGTCGATCCAGGCATGCGAGAACTGGTGCATGAACAGAGGACCGCCATAGAGCACGTCGTAGCCGTAGATGTTTTCCCACTGATAGGTCGCCGTCCAACCCTCGTAGCTGTCGTCCGAGGTCGGGTTGTCGGGCGAGGCCATCGACAGCACGTAGAGGATCGTCGCTTCGTTGTAGCCTTCCCAGCCATAGTGGAGAAAGCCGCTCTTCGGCTTCCAGCCCTGCCGGAGCGTCGGGCTCGAGCCTTGCGCCCACCGCCAGTCGACGCGCCGGTAGAGCGCCTCGGCCAGTTGGCGGATTTCGGCTTCGTCGCCATCGTCGTCGGAGAAATAGGCGCCTGCCACCAGCATGCCTGATATCAACAATGCGGTATCCACCATCGACAGTTCGCAGCGCCAGACGCGCAGGCCGGTCCGCATGTCGAGGAAATGGTAGTAAAAACCCTTGTGGCCGGTGACCTCGTCGCCATTGCCTTGCCGGCTGGTCGAGAAGAAACGCAGAGCGGCAAGCGTCAGCTTCACGGCCGCATCGCGCGCCATCCAGCCGCGCTCGACGCCGATCGGGTAGCAGGACAGCGCGAAACCGACGACAGCGATGCTGGCCGGCGAATTCGGCCGCGACGTATCGGCGACCAGTCCATTTTCCGGGTTCACGTTCTCGATGAAATAATCGAAGGCGGCGCGCTGATAGCGCTCCAGAAGCTCGTCGTCGGACAGCACGGCAGGTTCGACCTTAAGCAAAAGAAGCAACCTCCCGCCCGATTGCTGTCAATTGCCAAGCGGTGGCATAGCACCGGCAGGTCATTGCCGAACTGTCACGCCGTGTCATGGCTTTCCCCGCATAGCTTTGTTGCATCTCCGTCGATTCGAAGTCTGGGATTATACGCCGCTGCGCACCCGTTCGTTGCACCGTCACGCGGAATTGAGATGCGTCCTGCTTAGTAGGTGGCGCGGCCGCTGGAAAAGTCGAACATGGCGGCCGTCGTGAACGAGCACTCCTCCGAGGCGATCCGCAGGTTAGCGCCACTCGTCGGCCTCGCCAACGCGGGCCATCAGTATCTTTGGCAGTATGAAGTCGATGTGCTGCCGGGCGCCTCTCCGCAAATGCCTCGCTGTAAGACAAGGTGACCGGATTTGCCATTGAGCGCCGGGCGCGATAGGTTATATTGCGCTGCACAATGGAGACGCCGTTTATTGCACGCCCATGTTTGCGAAAATTCCGGCCGGCTCATGGCTTGCCGGCCGTGGGTCGTGCCGGCGGGACTCTGAGATGAAGATTCCAAAGTCGTTGCTGATCGATCCCGAGAAAAACTCGGTCTATGGCGCCTTTGCCGTGGCCGTGTCGATCTGGGCGTTTTCCTACTCCGTCATTTTCGGCCAGGTGCTGATTCTCGCCTATTATGCGGTCTGGCTTCCGCTCATCCTGGTCGATTACCGGCGGTTTATGCGCCAACTGTCCAGCGCCTGGCTGCCGTTGCTGTTTGCGGCCTATGTCTGCTCCTCCGTCTTCTGGTCGCAGGCGCCCGGCGTCACGGCGAGAACGGCCGTCCAGTATTTTTCCCATATAGCCTGCGCCTATGTCGCTGCGCGCACCGTCAGCGTGCGCACGCTGACCATAGGTGCTCTGGTCGGGATATTCGTCGTCCTCATCTATTCGCTGAAGGTCGCGAACTATTCCGAAGACGTTCTGGATGGCACTGTCAACTTTGTCGGCGCCTTCGCTTCCAAGAACCAGATAGGCTTTGTCGGTTCGCTCGGCATCTATTTCTGCGCCGTCTTCCTCGCCTTTTACAGGCGCGGCCGGCTGAGCCTCATCCTGACGGCGCCCGTCGTGCTGCTGTCGGCCTATGTGCTCATCGTATCGCATTCCGCCACCTCGATGGCCTCGATCCCGGCGGTTCTGGCGCTGGTGGCGCTTCTTGCGATGAGCAAACTTTTGTCACGGCGCTATCGCCGCGTGATCTTCCTGATCGGCGCCGGGCTGCTGGTCGTGGTTGCGTTTGTCGCCTTGAATCTCGGGCTGATGGACTTCGTCCTCGGCCTCTTCGGCAAGGATTCAACGTTGACCGGGCGGACCTATCTGTGGGAACAGGGCTGGAATACCGTGCAGAAATCGCCAATTCTCGGTGTTGGCTATGCCGCCTATTGGGTGCAGGGTTTCGCCGAAGCCGAGCGGCTGTGGAACGAATTCTACATCACCACACGCACCGGCTTCCACTTCCACAACACCTACATCGAAGCCCTCGTCGAACTTGGCTTCGTCGGGGCGACGCTGGTATCGCTGATCATGTTGCGCACGCTCTACGGCCACGTCGCCGCTGTGATCTTCAGGACATGGCAGGCGGATTCGGTGATCCTCGCCGGCGTGATGGTGCTGCTGCTGATCCGCTCCTTCGTCGAGGTCGAGGTACTCAATCCCTACATCATGGGCTCTTTCCTGATGTACTTCAGCTTCTTCAAGCTGGCGCGAGTGCCCGTTACCAGCAGGCGACGGTCACAAGCCATAGAACAGGCAGAGGCCAGGGGAGAGGCCGATTGGCCCCGGCATGCTGGCCGTCCGGCGGCCGCCGATCCGTCATGACCCACCGGCTCGCAGGTTGAACTCAGCGCTCGCAAAAACAGTAGTGCCGCTGCGCTTTTCGCGATCTGGGCCGAACTCTGATATACCTGCTGCAATGCATGGGAGGTTTTCATGCCATATGCTGTTGAGACATGCCCAGACGACGTTGATCGATTAAAAACGCTTCTGCACAGCCTTGGTGAAGAGGGCAGTAAGATCGTCAACGTAATCTGGCAGCCCACGCGAGATATTCCGGCGGAGAACGGTCCATTCACAACGCCGTCTGGCTACATAATCATTTTGGAATACCCACGCTAAGTGCCGGCCAGAAACGCCCCACTGACGTGATCGGATTGCCACAGACGACCAAGCCGCCGCCCGTTGATTTCAAATTTCCAACACTGAAACACGTCCCAACCCTATCGGATCGAAATACTGGGCGGTGCCGGCGCGTCTATTGGCTGGCCAGCGGCGCCAGCTTGACCTTGATCACATCGCCAGGCAGCACCGGCGTATCTTCCTTCGCGGCAATTTCGCTGGTCTTGCCGTCGACGATTCTCACCAGTGTGTAGAGCAGGGTAGGCTCTTCATTGGTAGCACTGGCGGCCGCCGTCGTGGCAGGATCGGTTGCCTGGGCGATCAGGCCTTTCTGCATATTCGCCTTCAGCGCCGCCTCGTTCAGCTCGGCTTCGGTCTGCTGCCGGTCGGTGGCGAGCCTTGAACTCAAGGTATTCTGGGCATCGATGGCATCCTGCGTAGCCTTGCTGATCGCCTGTTTGGCGGTGAGGATGGCCGTTTCGTAGTCCAGGATCTTGCCCTGCAGATCGGCAACGTTTTGGCGCGAATCCAGCAGTCGGGCGTTGGCGATCAGGCCTTTCTGCGCCAGCGGGCCGATGCTGGTGAGTTGCTGCTGCGCCAGATCGACCTGCTGCTGCTGGTTGACGATCTTCTTCTGCAGGGATTCGATCTCGGACTGTAGAACCCTCTTCAGCTCGTCGAGCGCCTCGAGTTTCAGCTTTAGCGCTTTTTGGTCGGCCGTCAGGATCGTCATCTCGTCGGCGACGATGGCTGGCAGTCTCGGATCGCCCTCGACCTCCTTCGGTACGTCGAAACTTGTCTTGCCGGTCATGTCCGCGTCGATGCGGGCGCGCTTGACGATTAGCCGAATGCGCAAGTCGTCAGAGATATCGAAGTTACCCTTGGCTGTGACCAGATCCTTGCCTAGCTGAGGACCATAGTCGGGGTTTCGCCTGATGCCACCGGCGACGCTGATCGCCTGCAACACTGTCAGGTCGGGCACATAAGGAAATTTGCCGGGGTTCTGTACTTCGCCCGAAATGTAGAATGGCCGGAACTGCGCCATTTCGACCGAGGCTTCCGGCCTATCCGACAGAGCGAGCTTGCGTTGCAGCGCCTCACCGATCGTCGTTGCGATTTCGGACGTGGTCTTGCCTGCTGCCGGCACTTCGCCGACGAACGGCACCGACAGCGTGCCCGATGGACCGACCGTGTACTCGCCATTCACCGCCGACCAGTCACGAAACGTGCCTTCCACGGTCTGCCATTCGGCAACTCGAATGGTGAGTTTGTCCTGCGAGCCGAGGCGGTAGTCGCCTGCGACGGCGATGTGGGGGACGACGAGCGACATGGCGAGGCACGTGGCCAGCAAACGCGCCCGCCGCAGGCGGCCGGAAACCGGGCTGCTGCGAAGGGCTTCGAACATATCTTTTTTCAACTGAACATTCCGATCCGCTTTAGCCCCATCGCCCGATGAGCTTGCGTCGAATGGCCGGCGCCAATATCTGGCGTTGGCCACCGGCCGGTCAGTAAGAGCCGCGCGACATCCAGACGGCCGGGACGGTCTTGATGATGATGCGAACGTCCTCGAACAGCGACCAGTTCTCGACATAGTGGCGGTCGAAGGCGACGCGGCTGTCATAGGACACATCGTTGCGCCCGCTGACCTGCCACAGGCCGGTCAGGCCCGGGCGGGATTTCAGGTAGTAGACCGCTGACGTGCCATAGATTTCCAGCTCGTCGCGCACGACCGGACGAGGGCCGACTAGGCTCATGTCGCCCTGCAGGATGTTGATGATCTGCGGCAGTTCATCCAGGCTGAGTTTCCTCAGTACGGCTCCGACACGGGTGACGCGCGGGTCGTTCTTCAGCTTGCGGGTCGCGATCCACTCGGCGTTGGCGTCCGGGTTGGTGGCGAGATAGGCCGCCAGCACCTTGTCGCCGTCCGGAACCATGGTGCGGAACTTCAGGCACGAAAAAATCCGCCCGCCGCGCCCGATTCGCCTGTGGCCGTAGAAGATCGAGCCGCCGTCGGAAAACTTGACGAGCAGCGCTATCATGACGAACAGTGGGCTGAGAGCGATCAAGCCAATCAGTGAACCGGTAATGTCGAAACTGCGTTTGAGCAGGCCGCCGATCGGCGGCGGAAAATCGATGTCAGCCTGCGAAAAGCCCGCTGTGGCTGACTTGGCAACATCCCTCATGCCATAAACTCCATGCGTTGAACGAATGGTTCGCGGCAAGATACCAAAAAAATGTTGCAGCGCAACACACAATTTCCAACCGCATTGAAATAGTCGCGTCATGAATTGACTAAATAATAAGCTAGTCATGCACAAATTTCGGCGTACTTAGCACGTTTGTGACAAGAAATGGGCATAGTCGGAAAAATACCGACATTTGTAGGGCGGTTTTTAGGCAAGCCTACCTGCCGACCAAGGTGCGGCGCATGTTAGTGCTTTAGCGTTAGGCGGTGCTTGGACAAAACCATCTAAAATACTACTCAATATTGGCTATTCTACTGAAAAATGCTGATGGCGGGAGATCGGCTTGAATCTCGTTGCGTGCGTTGCAGCATGGCGGAGTCGATCGCAAAAGCCCGATGAAAAATATCCGGAGTTGCCCTTGCCGCCTACTGCTCGTCTTAATAGAATTGCAAATTATATCTGTCACAGTGGCGACAGGTAGAAAAGGCCGGAAGCAACCGGCCGAGAGTGGGCGACCTTAACAAGCCCACATGACAAGGGACGGCGCTCGGGTGGGGCAAAACGTTATATGTACCCGAGCCGGTTTATGGGCTGTTGGGTATGGCACTTCCAAAATTCATCCTCGGGATGATTTTCGCTCTGGCTATCGTGGTCGGCTGGTCCTGGCTGGGCGGCGCATCGATAGGCACAATACTGGTGCGCGTCATCATCTGCGCGGTTGTCATCCAGGCGGGTTACTTCGTGCTCGTCTACGCTATGATCGCCAGGAGCCCGCCGACGCCGGCCGACATGGCTCGTGACGCTGGGCGAAAACTGAATGCGCCCGAAGTTGCCGAAGGCGAGAAACTGAGCGCAAGGCGCGGCCTGCACTAGACGCGGCTTATCAGCCTTACGCAACGTTGGCGGGTTCGCTCTCCGGCTGTTCCCCCGACGGCATCCTCGACGACCGGCTGCCGTTTTTTCCTTCAGCCGCTGATATTTGGCCTCGGCGATACGGCCGCATGGTAGCCTTTTTATGGGTCAAGGCTGTTTATCATCTGTCGATCAATTGCAGGTTTGTCGGCGTCACCCAATGTGAGCCACGCCCAAACCCCGAGATCTTTTGAGCCGATTCCTTGTGCGTAGGGCAGGCGATCTCGGTAACGCTCTGGCTGCAGAATTCCGCACTGCAAAAGGAAGGGCTTTACGGCATCGAGGTTTTTGGTGATGCTTGCTTCGCAACCGCAGCATACGCGTCGCGCAACCGCTTTCTTTGGGAGACTGTGCGCCAAAGTGGCCTTGCCGGATGGTTCATACGAAGGATTGCGCGCCGCCGACTGTGACGACGAGGTGGCCTGTGTGCAGGCCTGCTTTCGCCGGGCCGGACGCCGACTCCGGCGACGTGCCTACGCCTTGGTCCGCTTCCTCGGCGAACAGCATATGACTCGCGGCGACGGCAAGTACGGGGCGAGGGCAAAGCGATATCACCTGTACGAGAGGCAAATCCATGTCGATGACGAAATCCGAGGTCTGCGTGATCATCGCGGCAAGAAACGCGGCAGCGACGATCGCTGTCGCTATCGCGTCCGCGTTGCGTGAGGCGGAAGTGGCGGAGGTCGTCGTCGTCGATGACGCATCCACCGACGACACCGCTGATGTCGCGCGATCCGCAGACGATGGTAGCGGGCGGCTCAAGGTGATGCGCCTCGATATCAATCGCGGCCCCTCCTTTGCCCGCAACGCAGCCATCGCCGGCTCGAAATCGCCGTTCATCAGCATTCTCGATGCCGACGATTTTTTCCTTGAAGGCCGATTTCGCAACCTGTTCGCCGGCGCCGATTGGGATTTCGCGGCAGACAACATCATGCTGATCAGGGATGACGCGACAGGCGATGCGACGAAAATCGTCGCGCCGCAGTTTGCCGCCGATCCGGAATTCCTCGATTTCGAGCGCTTCGTCGAAGGCAACATCTCCAGACGCCGCGTGCAAAGGGGTGAACTGGGCTTTTTGAAGCCGGTGATCAGCCGCGCCTTCCTCGACCGCCATGGCTTGCGCTACGACGAGGGCCTGCGGCTGGGCGAGGACTATGAACTCTACGCCCGCGCGGTCGCCCGTGGGGCGCGGTTCAAGGTCATTCGCTCCTGCGGCTACGGCGCCATCGTCCGCGCCGATTCGCTGAGCGGCCGCCACAAGACGCAGGATCTGAAGCGTCTGGCCGATGCGGACCTGGCGCTGCTGGCGATCGACACCCTGCCGGAAGGCTCGAAAGCGGTGCTGCGGCGGCATGAGCGGCACGTGCGCGACAAGTACCGGCTGCGCAATTTCCTCGACGTCAAGGCCGAGCGGGGGCTGGCATCGGCCGCTGCCTACGCCTTATCAAGCCAATCCAACCTCGTTCCTATCGTGCAGGGCGTCGCTTCCGACAAGCTTGAGGCGCTGTTTCGCCGTGTTGGCCTCGTGTCCAGGCAGAAGCACGTGCCGCCGCTGCGTTTTTTGATGGCCGGAACCAGCATGGGCAAGCAACGTTGACAGCGGCGCCGATCAGGCGCGATCTATTCACCGAGGGCACGTTCATCACGCAAACCATTTCGGCCGGATTTATGAGTTTACGAATTGGGTGGTTGCCTGTCGGCTCCGACGATGGCAGTCTATGGTGCGGTGCAGCAAATTGGATGACCAGCCGAACTGGCCCCCGATCGGATTGGTGTGATGTCTCCTTGATTGGAGCAGGACAATGCGACACGAGTTTTCTGAGCCCCGGCTGCGGGGATCGGCCAGAAGCCCGGCCCAAGAGCCGGCGATGACGGGAATCTGAGTTCATGGCCTCGATATTCGGTTTCAGATCAAGGGATCCGGCCCGCGACCGGCAGACCGACGTTTCGCGCCTTGATCGCCTGGCAAAGCTGTTCGAGCAGATCGCGGCTGAGATCGAGTCCGAGAAAGCCGGGCTTGAGAATCGCTACCGGACCAAGGCGACCAATGCCGCCTTCCTGATCGAAGCGATGGAAAACGGCTCCGCCTCCGACAAACGGTCTTCGGAAGTCAGCGCCCTGACGCAGTCGATCCTGAATTGCGAACGCCGCATCGCGGCGCTGTCGCGCCAGGACGGCATGATGAAAGAGCTCCGTCATTCGCTGCATATGGTCTTCGATGACAATGCCGGTTCGGAAATAGCGGCCAAATTCGCCAAGGCCGCGGGCGCCAGCAGAGGTTGATGGTGGCGGCTCGAAACTGTTCAACGGATTTGATGCAAGGCAGGAAAATCAATTCGGGAGGGTCACAAAAGCAGGTCAAGGTTGCCCGTTTCAGGAGCGGTTCGAACGTCTACTTTGGGTTGGGGACGTGCAGCGCAAAGGTGAGTTTGATATGAATTCGGTTCCGAAACCTACGTCCACGACAGCATTTGGCGCACCGCCGCTCGCACAGCGGACCGCGCAAGCCAGCCGGCGGCGATTGCGTTCGCTCAGTGCCTTGCTGCTGGCTGCTCTTGGAAGTTTCCTGGTAACCCCCTCCTATGCCCAGGACATTCCGACATCGCCGTCCTTTGTCGACGATTTCAAAAGCTTCGATCGTGCTCGCTGGTATGTTTCCGATGGCTGGAACAATGGCAGCCATCAGAATTGCACCTGGTCGAAGCGACAGGTCAGCCTTTCGGACGGGGTGCTGTCGCTGGGCTTCGAGAAGCAGCAACTGAAAAACCGTGAGTTTGCCTGTGGCGAGGTCCAGACCAAGCAGCGCTTCGGCTATGGCACTTATGAGGCGCGGATGAAGACCGATACCGGCTCCGGCCTCAATGCGGCGTTCTTCTCCTATATCGGTCCATCCGACAAGCAGCCTTGGGATGAGATCGATTTCGAGGTCCTGACCAAGAACACTTCCAAGGTGCAGGTCAACGCCTATATTGCGGGCAAGGGCAAGAACGAGAAGCTGGTCGACGTGCCGGGTGGCACCGAGAGTGCTTTCAACGATTACGCCTTCGTCTGGCACAAGGACAGTTTGCGTTGGTACGTGAACGGTCAACTGGTCAACACCATCACCGATCCGGCGAAATTGCCGACCCATGCGCAGAAGATATTCTTCAGCTTCTGGGGCAGCGATACGATGACCGGCTGGATGGGCGCTTTCACGGATCCGGGCCGCAAACTTTCGCTGCAAATCGACCGCGTCGCATTCACGGCCCAGGGTGAACCCTGTCAATTTCCGGAATCGCTGGCATGCAGCGTAAAGTAGTTGGGAAAGTCGTGTTGAACTGGCCGGGCCGAAAACGGCCCGCTGCCTTGCATGGGAACGAAACCGAATGAATTTGACGGTGTTTGGAATTGGCTATGTTGGCCTCGTACAGGCGGCGGTGCTTGCCGAGGTCGGGCACCAGGTGGTGTGCGTCGACATAGACGCCGCCAAGGTCGAGCGGCTCAATCAGGGCCTGGTTCCCATCTTCGAACCTGGACTGGAAAGCCTGGTCAGGGAGAACCACGCCGCCGGCCGAATCAAGTTCACCACCGATGCCGCCGCTGCCGTCAGGCATGGCGAGATTCAGATGATCGCGGTCGGCACGCCGCCCGGCGAGGACGGCTCGGCCGACCTCAAATATGTGCTGGCCGTCGCCGAGACCATCGGCCGTGAGATGGACAAATCCAAGATCGTCGTCGGCAAGTCGACGGTGCCGGTCGGCACCTGCGAAAAGGTCAAGGCCAGGATCGCCGAAACGCTGAAGAAACGAGGCCGCGAGGATCTGACCTTCGACGTCGCTTCCAACCCGGAATTCCTCAAGGAAGGGTCCGCGGTCGCCGACTGCATGAAGCCGGATCGGATCATCGTCGGCACCGGCAGCGAGGACACCGAGGCGGTGATGCGCGAACTCTACGCGCCGTTCAACCGCAACCACGAGAAGATGATCGTGATGGACGTGCGCAGCGCCGAATTCACCAAATATGCCGCCAATTGCATGCTGGCGACCAAGATCAGCTTCATGAACGAGATGGCCAATTTGGCCGAGCAGCTCGGCGCCGACATCGAGGAGGTCCGCAAGGGCATCGGCAGCGATCCGCGCATCGGCTACCATTTCATCTATCCGGGTCTTGGTTATGGCGGCTCCTGCTTCCCAAAGGACGTGCGCGCGCTGATCAAGACCGCCGAAGGTGTCCAGTTCGATGCCAAGCTGCTGCGCGCGGTCGAGGAGCGCAACAACGCACAGAAATCGGTTCTCTTCGACAAGGTGGACCGCTATTTCAAGGGCAACCTCAAGGGCAGGACCTTTGCGCTGTGGGGTCTCGCCTTCAAGCCCGACACCGACGATATGCGCGAGGCTCCGGCGCGCACGCTGATGGAAGCGCTGTGGAAGGCTGGCGCCAATGTGCAAGCCTATGATCCCGAGGCGATGCAGGAATGCCAGGCCATCTACGGGCTGCGCGACGACCTGCTTCTGTGCGGCACCAAGGAGGCGGCACTGCGGGGCGCCGATGCGCTGCTGATCGCCACCGAATGGAAGAGTTTCCGCGCGCCGTCCTTCGACGCGCTGCGAGATGCACTGACCACACCGATCATCTTCGACGGCCGCAACCTCTATGACCCCAAGGTCATCGCCCGCCATGGCATCGAATATCACTCGATCGGCAGAATGGCGGCGTGACGGGAGGGCGGCACAACAAGGAGCCAGGTCCATGAAAGTTCTGTTTGCAGGCGGCAGCGGCTACACGCCGCAATTCAGCGGCGGCGTGCAGTCGAGCACCCACCATCTGGTGGAACAATTGCGCGAGAACGGTCATGATGCTTCCGTTCTGGCGGCGCTGTTCGGCGACGGCATGTTCGGCTTCAGGGCGCGCGCCAAGATGAAGCTCCTTCGTCAGCGCGCCGTCATCGACACTTTCCCGGGCTATCCGGTGGTGCGGGCATGGTTTCCCTGGGAAGCGGTCGGCTTTGCGGTCGAAAAGCTGAGGCCGGATGTCGCCGTGGTGCAATGCCACAACTCGGTTCCGATCGGCAGGGCACTGCAGGCCGAAGGCGTGCCCGTCGTCGTCTATCTGAGGAATGTCGAATTCCGCGAACTGGCCGGCGACCTGCGCGACCTGCATTCGGCGCTCTATATCGCCAATTCCGAGTTCACGGCGCGCACCTACAAGGCAAAATTCGATATCGATTCGACGGTCATTCCGCCGACCATCAATCCCGCGTTCTACTGCACACCGACGACCGGTGAATTTGTCACGCTCATCAATCCCTATGAGGAAAAAGGCTTCGACCTTGCAGTCCGCATTGCCGCCGCCTGTCCTGAGATCCCATTCCTGTTCGTCGAAAGCTGGAAGCTCGATGACGATCATCGGGCCCGGATCGAAGCGACGATTTCTCCATTGCAAAACGTCAAGCTTGAAGGCCGCACCAGTGACATGAAGACGGTCTACGGCCGCACGAAGATCCTGCTTGCACCCAGCAAATGGGAAGAGGCCTGGGGCAGGGTAGCCTCGGAAGCGCATTGCAGCGGCATTCCCGTGGTCGGCTCACGTCGCGGCGGTCTGCCGGAAGCGATCGGCTCCGGCGGCGTGGTGCTGGACTACGACGCACCGCTTGCCGACTGGGTCTCGGCCGTCAGACGGCTGTGGAGCGACGAGGCCGAGTACAAGCGTCTATCGGCGGCGGCGACTCAGTTTTCAGAGCGACCGCAAATGAACCCGGACCGTCAGTTCGCTACGTTCATGGACGTTCTCGACAGCGCTCGGCGTGTCGGCCTGGAGCGGGCTGCCTAAGACGCGGTACGTTGGAATCGACTTACCTGGCGCCCTACGCTGCCAGGCGACTGCAATCGCATAAACGCCCCTGAGCCAGTTCCAGGTCCAGCCATCCGCCGGGCAGTTCGATTCAAATGCTGCAGCGCAATATTCCTGTGGCAATGCAGCAATCAACGTGTATTCTGTCCGCATACATTAGGGCTGGCGCAACGCGGACCGCTTGGGGTCTAGGGCAAGCCCCAACCTTGCAGGCGGGCTATGCGTGTGGGCTTTGTCGTCGGCGAATTCCCTTTGCTTTCAGAAACCTTCGTCGTGGACCAGATGGCTGGGCTGCTGGCGCGGGGCTTCGATGTTGAGGTCGTCTGCGACAGGACGAAAGGCGACGATCGGATAGACCGGCAAATGGAGCCGATGGCGACGCTGCTCGCCAGAACCCAACATTGGTGGAGATGGGCCGCTGGAATCAGCGAATTTGTACGCCGGCTGCCGCCGCGCCTGCGATACAAGGCGTCGACCGCCCTTGATATGGTTTTCGCACGCCGCCTGAACCACTGTGACGTGATTGTCGCTCACTTCGGACAGAACGGGGAAAGAGCGGCGGCGCTGAAGAAATGGAAGGCCCTCAAACCGCCTATCATAACCATCTTTCACGGCGCGGATGTCGCGATCCCCGCGCGACAGGCAGTGCTTGCGACGCAATACGCTGGGCTAATCAAGCACGGCAGCTTGAACCTGCCGGTCAACGATTTCTTCCGCAGGATGTTGCTGGAAGCCGGTGCGTCTCAGGCAAGCACAACGGTCCATCACATGGGAATCGATCCCCGCGAAATCAGCTATCGCTGGGAATCGTGGGAAGGCACCCAGCTGATCGTGACTACGGTTTGTCGCCTGGTGGAGAAGAAAGGCGTCGAGTTCGCCTTGCGCGCCCTTGCCTCTCTAGCAGCGTCCCATCCTGAGATAGACTGGCGCTACGATATTGTCGGCGACGGTCCATTGCGGGTTGGCTTGGAGAAGCTGGCTGTGGAATTGGGCTTGGCGGGTCGCGTAACATTCCTTGGCAGCCTCCCGCACATGGAGGTGAAGAGACGGCTTCGCATGGCGCATCTCTTCTTGCTTCCAAGCGTCACCGCCAGCGACGGGGACATGGAAGGCATTCCGGTCGCGCTCATGGAGGCCATGGCCGCCGGATTGATTGCGGTCAGCACGCATCACTCGGGAATCCCCGAGCTCATCGAGGATCAGGAGACAGGGTTGCTTGCACCCGAGCGAGACGTTTCAGTGCTTGCCGCCAAGCTTGCTTGGGCAGCCGAACATCCGCAGGACTGCGGACGTATCGCAGTTGCCGCGCGCCGCAAGGTCGAGGACGACTTCAACGCCGATGTTCTGAATGAACGTTTTGCACAAATGGTTACCCAACTGGCCACGCCGGCCTCTGCACCTGAACCCGGCAAGCATGCCGGCGCTGCCGAGGTCCTGGCGAGTCCTTCATCTGCGGGCCTTGGTGGTTGATCGGCAGACACGCCAAATTGCCGGAAATCTTGCTCCGCCGCACCAAAAATGTTGCAGTGCAGCAAAGCCTGTACTAATGTCCGTCCCGGGTGGCCAACAGCGGTAGAATTCTATGCTGCATGTCTCGTGCCTTGGGCACGATGTTTTCGGCCCGGCCGTCGTCGGGCGCGCACCGGCTCCCAGTGCGGTTGACCTGCAGCCACCTTGCGAGGTTTCCGTGTCCCCTGCCGGTCCCCATGCGGGGCGGTTCACAACGGGCTGCTTGATCGGTATTCGCATGAATGCATCCTGCCGATGAAGATTTGCTTCGTAGTCGACAAGTTCCCCTCATTGTCGGAGACGTTCGTTCTCGACCAGATAGCCGGGTGCCTTGAGCGCGGCATGGAAGTCGGAGTCGTCTGCAATGAGATGTCCTTTGGCAAGGACGCCAATATCGACGATTCGCGCTGGCACGCGCTGCCGGGAAAGGTCGTATGCTGGTGGGGTCGCCTAGCTCGCTATCGCCCGCTGCTCAGGAAGTGGTCTGGCAGGTTCTGGGATAAACTCTCGACCGCCATCGACATTGCTCATGCGCATAGGTTGCAGAATGCCGACGTGATCGTCGCCCATTTTGGCAACAACGGCATGCGCGTGGCCCGCGCTATTAAACGAGGCAGAATTTCCGCTCCCCTTATGACGATATTTCATGGCCGCGATGTCGGCGAGCCGCTGCATGACGATACACTCTCGCGCTACACGATTGTGTTCGAGAAGGGCGCTCTTCAACTGCCGGTGAATGCGTTTTTCCGCGATGCCTTGATCGACGTTGGTGCATCGCCGACGCAGGTTATGGTTCACCATATGGGCGTGCGGCCGAGCGAGATCGGCTATCGGTGGCGTTCATGGGAGCAAGCCACGCTATCTTTCATCTCGGTCTGCCGCCTGACAGAAAAAAAGGGCATCGAATATGCGCTTCGCGCGCTCGCCAGCCTGCCGCGGCGCAATTGGGTCTATTCGGTGATCGGAGGCGGAGAACTTCTGGAGGAGCTGAAGGGGATCGCCGCAAATCTCGGCATCGCCGACAGGGTGACTTTTCTTGGCCCGCGTCCGCACAGCGAAGTGAAGCAGCGTCTGCGCGATGCCCATGTGTTCCTGCTGCCTAGCGTCACTGCGCGCGATGGCGATCTGGAAGGTATCCCGGTTTCTCTGATGGAGGCGATGGCCGCCGGCCTGACGGTGGTCAGCACATATCACTCGGGGATTCCCGAACTGATCGAGGATCAGAAGACAGGTTTTCTGGCTCCCGAGCGAGATATCGCGGCACTGACTCGCAAACTTGCCTGGATCGCCGAGAATCCGAAGCCCTGCGAGCAAATTGCCCTCGCCGCGCGCAAGAAGATCGAGGCGGATTTCAACGCAGACGTGCTGAACGAACGTTTCGCACAAATCGCCGAGCAGCTTGGCGAAACGAGGGTCGGTTCATGAATGTCAATCCACCGCCCACTCATTTCGGTCGTGTCGCCCTTCGTGGCGGGTTGGTAACGATCGGTGCGCAGGGCTTCAAGATGGCGATCCAGTTTCTCTCCGTCATCGTGCTCGCCCGTCTGCTCGTTCCCGAGGATTTCGGCCTGGTGGCTTCCGTCGGGCCGATCGTGGCCTTCGTTGGTTTGCTTCAAAACCTGGGCCTCCAGCAGGCTGTGGTTCAGCGCAAGGACATCAGCGACCAGCAACTCAACCAGGTTTTCTGGATCAGTGCGCTCGTCGGGCTGGGCAGTACCGTGGTAGTGGCCGGCATGGCGCCTGCGATTGCCGCTTTCTACGGCGATCAGCGCATGTCCGGCATCACTCTTGGCTCCGCCTTGCCGCTGCTCCTCGGCAGTCTTGCCGCGGTGCCGCTGGCACTGATGAATCGCCACCTGCAATTCGGCCAGCTCGCCGTGAATGATGTGATAAGCGCCGCCGCCGGACTTCTGGCCGCTGCGGTCGCGGCCTATGCGGGGCTTGGCTACTGGTCGCTGGTCATCGGCCCGGCTGTTTCAGCGGTTGTCGCGTTGGCGGCCGCGTGGCGCGTGGCGCGGTGGAAGCCGCTACGCCCGGATTTGAAAGTCGATGCCGACATATTGTCGTTCGGCGCCAATCTGACGGGCTTCAATCTTGCCAACTTCTTCTCGCGCAATCTCGACAACATTCTCATCGGAAAATATTCCGGCGCGATCGAGCTCGGCTATTACGACCGCGCCTATAAGCTCCTGTTGTTCCCGCTGCAGAACATCAACCAGCCGCTGACGCGCGTGATGGTGCCTCTGCTAAGCCGCATCCATGAGGACAAGGCTCGATTTCGCGACATTTACGTGCGGACCAACTGGATGCTGGCTGCCGTTACCATGCCCGGCATCGCGGCGCTGACGATGACCTCCGATCAGGTCGTGGCGCTTCTCTTTGGCCAGGGTTGGGCGCCGGTGGCGCCGATTTTCGCCTGGCTGGGCATCGCTAGCCTGGTCCAGTCCGTTTCAAGCACCACAGGCTGGATATTCATCTGTCAGGGCAAGACGAAGACCATGTTCCACTGGGGCATCTATTCGTCACTGACGACCGTAGCCGCCTTCATCGTCGGCCTGCACTGGGGTGCCGTCGGCGTTGCCGCGGCCTATGCCATCAGCGGTTACGTGCTGCGCGTTCCCGTGCTTGCCGTGCTGGTCCATCGAGTCGGTCCCGTCACAGCCGCCGACTTTCTGGTCATGCAGGGGCTTTTCATTGCCTCGTCCCTGCTCGCCTGGCACGCGTACTCGTGGTTGCCGGCGTCGCTGACCGGACAGTCAGACCTGCTCGCGGTCTTTCTCGCGATTGCTCTCAATTACGGGATCGGTCTCATTCTCATGCTTTCGGTCGCCCAGTCGCGCCGCGCGTTGTTCACCACCCTGTCCAATGCCGCGCGCAACATCCGCTGAGTGACCGTCGATCAACGGTGCCAGCAGGTTTGTGGCCGACATCGCCGAGGCATGCTCCTCAAGCACGGCCTGAAGGCTGGTCTGGCGATAGAGGTTGAGGTTTGCTGCAAATCTGCCGAGCTTTTCACTCGCTTCCTCTGACGTCACTGTGTCGATGTCGAGCAGCACGTCGGCGACACCGATCCGTTTGGCCACTTCCTTGGTCTTGAACTCATAGGCGATTGGCAGCACCGGCGTGCCGACACAAAGCGACATGATCATCATGTGCATACGCGTGGCGACCACGAAGTCGAAGCCTTTCACCAGCGCCATCAACTGTTCCGGCGTGTGAAACGCAGCATCTACGGTCACATGTTTGGCGATCTCCGGATCGAGTTCGGCGACGATCGCCCGCGCGGTCTTGGAATCGTCATGCGCGTATTCCGGCACCCCCTGACACGTGGAGACGAACGTCACCTCCTTGCCGTGGTCCCTGACGAGAATCGACGCGATCTCGCGGATCGAATCGAGATAGCGGCGCATGCCGCCTTCGCCATCGCTGACGTAATTCCAGTGGCGGACGGAAATGGCGACACGGCCCGTCGGCGCCGGCGGCTGACCGGAGGCTAGAATTTTCTCGATCCTGTCGGTATCGGCAAGGGCGAAGACGGCATCGGCCACCACGTGGCATTTGCCGAAATCCTTCACCAGATCCTGGATATGGTTTCTGGACCGTTCGTCACGCAGCAGGATGAGCGGGCTGCGGTCGAAGATCGGGCTCAGTTCCTGGCGGTTGTAACTTTTATTGAACGGGCCGAGGGATTGCGTGAAGAAGACCGGATCCTTGCCGAGCACGGCATCAAGCCGGAACTGATTGAGACGTCTTTCGAGATTGTAGTTCTCGACGAGATAGGTCCCGCCTGTCGTGACCACGAGATCGGCGCCAGTGTAGATATCGAGGCTGCGACGGTCACTCCGGCTGAAGAAAGTGCCAATCGCGCTGCTCCCGAACCACCGCAGGGCCTGAAGGACAATTTTGTTGTAGATCGGCTTGATCCAGTTCTTCAGTCCATCGCCATTCTTATACCGGAAAAGGGACTCCGACAGCAGCTTGTGAAATTCAAGGTCCGGATAATCCCTTTGCGGGTAGAGCCTCGCCGCGACCTCGGGCTGGCTGTCGAAGATGAAGAATTGCAGGTCAGTTCGGGCGACTGCCTTTAGGATGTGCCGGATCGCTAGCAAAATAGCTGCATCCCCGGTGTTCAGGCAGACTGTGTTTTCGACCACGATCTTCATGGAATTACCTCATATCGTCAGCAGGTTCCGCGGCCAGGCCAGCGGTGCTTAAGACGGGGGTGACCGAAAAATGCTGCACGCCAGGACGATCCCGATGCGCTCCGCGTCACGATTTAGGGCGCCGCACCAGGTGACCAACCGCACGGTCCGAGTGGCGCTAAAAGCTAGCCCGAGATTAACGCCTCAATTTTGCAGTGCAACAGAAAAGGTGGATCGTTGCACCAAAAATGTTGCGATGCAGCAAGACCTGTACTAGGATTCCTATGGGTGGGCCAACAGCGGTCGAGTTTTCATGCTGCATGTCTTGTACCTTGTGCACGACGTTTCCGACCCGGCAGTGCGCCGAAGGATTACGATGCTCAGGGCAGGTGGGGCCCAGGTCACCTTGGCCGGCTTCCGTCGCACCACGAATCCGATTGCGGATGTCGAGGGATTGCGGCCGATCGACCTTGGCGCGACGCGTGACGGGCGATTCGGCCAGCGCCTCGCGGCGATCGCCAAGGCGACACTATCGATGGGCTCGAAGCTTGCCGGAGTGCCGAGGCCAGATCTCATCATCGCGCGCAACCTGGAAATGCTGGCGCTCGCCCGCCGCGCCAGGTCAGCCTTAGGTGCGTCGGTTCCGATCGTATACGAGTGCCTCGATATTCATCGCCTGGTGCTGCGCAACGATGCCCTGGGCAAGGCGCTGCGCGCCACCGAACGCTTTCTGGCAAGGGACGTGAAGCTGCTGGTGACCAGTTCGCCGGCCTTCATAGTCAATTACTTCAAGCCGTTCGGTCAGGTCGCGGCACCCATCGAGCTGGTCGAAAACAAGTATTTCGAGATCGCGGCGGTCTTGCCTGGCGATGCTGAAGCGGTTGAGAGCCCGCCCGGCCCGCCGTGGCGGATCGGCTGGTTCGGCGCCTTGCGCTGCCGCCGTTCGCTTGAGTTGCTGGCCGATTTCTCCCGCCGAATGGAGGGACGCTTCGAGGTCGTGCTGCGCGGCCGCCCGGCTTTGTCCGAATTCCCGGATTTCCATGGCTTCGTCGAAGCCGAGCCGTGGCTGTCGTTTCGCGGGCCCTACCGCAACCCGGAGGACATGGCGGCGATCTACAAGGAAGTCCATTTTTCCTGGGCAATCGATTTCTTCGAAGCCGGGCAGAACTCCGAATGGCTTCTGCCAAACCGGCTCTATGAGGGCTGCCGTTTTGGCGCGGTGCCGATCTCGATGGGCAACACCGAGACCGGGCGGTTCCTAAAACAGCAGGATATCGGTGTGTTGTTGCCGCAGGCGTCGCCCGAAGCGCTCGAAGCCGAACTCGGCAAGATGGAGGAGCATCGCTTTGCCAGGCTGAAAGGGCGTGTTCTTGCCCGCAACCCGAGGACCTGGAGCTACGATCGCAGCGATTGCCGGGCGCTCGTCGAGCGGCTGCGCAGCCTGACCGCCGTGCCCGGCTCCTTTGCCGCCGAGGCATTGGCATAGGATGGGCAGATATGGACAGTGGCAGGATGGACAGAGGTTGATGACGCAGACTGAAAAACCCTCATCCAGCCTGATCGTTATCCCGTGTCTGAACGAAGCCGCCCATATCGGCGCGCTGCTCGATCAATTGCGACCCGCGGCAGCCAGGCTTGACGCCCGGATCATTGTCGCCGACGGCGGCAGCACCGACGGCACGCTGGCCATCGTCAAGGATATCGTTGCGCAGGACCAGCGCGTTGTCCTGCTTAACAATAGGCGGCGCATCCAGAGCGCGGCGATCAATCTCGCCGTCGGCACGTTCGGCGAGGGGGCCGACTATCTGATCCGCATCGATGCGCATGGTGGCTATCCCGACGACTATTGCGACCGTCTGGTCGAGGAGGCATTGGCCACCGGGGCGGATTCGGTTGTCGTTTCGATGCTGACCAGCGGCAGCGGCACCGTGCAGAAGGCCGCCGCCGCGGCACAGAATTCCAAGCTCGGCACCGGCGGCTCGAAGCATCGGCACCTTTCGGGGGGAGAGTGGATCGACCACGGCCATCACGCACTGATGCGGATATCGGCCTTCGAGGCAGTCGGCGGTTATGACGAGACGTTCAGTCACAATGAGGACGCGGAGCTCGATTACCGGCTGAGACAAGCCGGCTACAAGATCTGGATGAGCGGCAAGACGCAGATGGTCTACTATCCACGCTCCTCGCTCAGCGGCCTCTATTTCCAGTATCTCGGCTACGGCCGCGGCCGCGCCAAGAACGTCCTCAAGCACCGCGTCATCCCCAAGGTTCGGCAGATGGTGCCGCTGTTGGTGTTTCCGGTCGTGCTGTTGGCCGCCTTCTCATTTGTGTATTGGCTGGCGGCGGTGCCGCTGCTGGTCTGGGCTTCGGTATGCCTCTTCTATGGCCTGTCGACGGCCATCCGCCAGCGCAATGCCGATATCGCGCTTGCCGGCGTTTCGGCGATGGTCATGCATCTTGGCTGGTCGGTCGGCTTCTGGCTGCAGCTTCTCGGCCTCGGGTCGCGGCGCGAGGCGGCGTGATGGCGGCGCAGGCCAAGAAGCGCAGCATTGACGTCGGCGTCTGCACGTTCCGCCGGCCGGAACTGGCCGACACGCTACGCTCGCTCGACGCCATGGACATGCCTGAAGGGTTCGATGTAGGCATCGTCGTCGCCGACAATGACGACACCCCGACCGCCCGCGACCTGGTGACGGCGCTGTCGCGGGAATTGACGGTGCCGATCCGCTATCAGCATGCTCCGGCGCGCAACATTTCGATCGCCCGCAACGCCTGCCTCGATGCCAGCACTGCGGATTTCGTCGCCTTCATCGATGACGACGAGACGGCTACGCCCGCATGGCTCGCCGAACTGGTCGCCATGGCTGAAGCAAGCGATGCTGCCGCTGTGCTCGGCCCGGTCAGGGCGCACTATCGCCCGGATGCGCCGGACTGGATGCGGCGCGGCGATTTCCATTCGACCTTGCCCGTCTGGGTGCGCGGCGAGATCCAGACCGGCTACACCTGCAACGTCCTGCTCCGGATGGGATCTGGGAGCCTGCGCGGCCGCCGCTTCAGCCTGGCGCGCGGCCAGACCGGCGGCGAGGACACCGAGTTCTTCGACCAGATGCACAAGTCCGGCGGCCGCATCGCTTTTGCGCCGGAAGCCTGGGTCGACGAGGTAGTGCCGCGCACAAGGGCGGCATTCGACTGGCTCGGCCGCCGCCGCTTCCGCGTCGGGCAGACGCATGGCCATCTTCTGGGGCGCAACGCGCGCGGCATCGGCCTGGTCAAGCAGGTCGGCCTGGCGTCGGCGAAGGCCATCTATTGCTTCGCCTCGGCGCTTCCGGTCCTCATCAGTCCGGTTCGAAGGAACCGAAGCGTGCTGCGCGGCATTATGCATGTCGGCGTCGTCAGTGGTCTGGTCGGCATTCGCGAAATCCGGCTCTACGGCCAGCCTTCGCCACAGGAGGGAGGCAAGCGTGCAGCCTGATGTGAGCTTCGTGATTGCCGCCTTCAACGCCGAGGCGACCCTCGACCGGGCGATCGCCAGCGCCATCGCCCAGAACAACGTCCGCGTCGAAATCATCGTTGTCGACGACAAGTCGAGCGACGCGACGCTCGATGTGGCGCGGGCCTATCCGCAGGATATCGTCCGCGTCGTCGCTCTGGCCAGCAATCGCGGCCCTGGCGGGGCCAGGAATGCTGGCCTCGACGCCGCCCGAGGAAGGTGGATCGCGGTTCTCGATTCCGACGACGCCGTCTTTCCCAATCGGCTCGCCGCCATGATCGCGCGTGCCGAGAGTGCAGGCGCCCAGATTGCCGTCGACAACCTCCAGGTCATTCGCGAGGACGGTATCATCGAGGCCGCGATGTTCCCGCGGCACTATCTGGAAGGCTTGCGGGAAATTTCGCTGGCCACTTACATCGCCGGCAACATCCTCTTCGAATCGAAGTTCAATCTCGGCTATCTCAAGCCGATCTTCCAGCGCGAGTTCCTGAACGAGAACGGGCTTCGCTACGATGAAAAACTGATCATCGGAGAAGACTACATCCTCCTGGCCAACGCCTTGGCCATGGGCGGCAAATGCGTCGTCGAACCTGATATCGGCTATGCCTATCATATCCGCAGCGGCTCCATCTCCCGTGTGCTCGAGCTTCACCATATCGAAGCCATGCACAGGGCAGATGCGGTGTTCGCTCAAACCCATCAGATGGATGACGCCGCGCGGGCCGCGTTCGCCCGGCGCGGCCGCAGCCTGCGCACGGCCGCCTCATTCCTGTCGATGGTTCAGCACATCAAGGCGCGGTCGCCATTCAAGGCGATCCTGACAGCACTCGGCGACCCGGCGGCGGTCAGGCATATGGGCATGCCGATCGCCGTGCGGTTGCGAAGAATGGCGGCGCAGTTTGCCGTTGGGGTGGGCAGGTGAAGATGCAGGCACATGGAGAGTTTTTCGTGGCCTGTGAATGGACTGAAGTCGATCTCCTCAGAAGGAATTTGCGATGAAGAAAATCAGGAAGGCCGTCATACCGGTGGCGGGGCTTGGAACACGGTTCCTGCCGGCGACCAAATCGATGCCGAAGGAAATGCTTCCTGTCGTTGATAGACCAGTCGTGCAATATGCGGTGGACGAGGCCTTCGAGGCCGGCATCGAGCACATCGTGTTCGTGACCGGTCGCAACAAGGCGGTAATCGAGGACTATTTCGACCTCCATCCGGAACTGATCGGAACCCTGGAACAGACCGGCAAGAAGACGCAGTTGCAGTCGCTGGAAAGCCTCTTGCCGGTGGCCGGCGCCACCAGCTTCATCCGCCAGCAATCGCCGCAAGGGCTCGGCCATGCCGTCTGGTGCGCGCGCGAAGTCATCGGCAACGAGCCCTTCGCCTTGCTGCTGCCGGACATGGTCTCCTTTGGCGGGCGCGGATGCCTCGCCGAAACCGTCGACCTATATGAACGCACCGGCGGCAATGTCATCGCCGTCGAGCGTTGCGAACCGACCGAGACCAACAAATACGGCATCGTTGGCCGCGGCGCCGAGATCGGCAGTGGCTTCGAGGTGACGGCGATGGTCGAAAAGCCGGCGCCAGCCAACGCGCCGTCGAATTTCTACATCAACGGCCGCTACGTCCTGCAGCCCGAGATCTTCGCGCTTCTGGGCAATCAGCAGCGCGGCGCCGGCAACGAGATCCAGCTGACGGACGCCATGGTGCGTCTATCAAAGGATCAGCCGTTCTTCGCCCAGCCTTTCAAGGGTCGCATGTTCGACTGCGGTTCCAAGGAAGGGTTCATCCAGGCCAACATCGCCTTCGCGCTCGCGCGCGACGACATGAAGGGCCCGGTTTTCGAGATGCTTCAGGAGTTCGTCCGGTCGCATGAACGTCAGGAAGAAGCCGCATAATGCCCATGTTTTGGGAGCATTTTCAGATGGTGGATGGCGCGGGGCTATAGGCCCCGCGCTGTCTGGCACGAAGTTTGCGTCGCTTTTGCGCAAACACTCCCGATCCTGGCGGCGCCTGCAAGCCAAAGCATGATCCCGGAAAGTGGGTCCCGGTTTCCGGAAAAGATCATGTTCAAATAGTGAGATAGAGCCCATTGCGATCAATCGGAATGGGACCGGCTCTAGAATTGGACCGAAGATGAACTATGCCAACTTTCCTCTCGACAAGAGGATGCCATTGCCGAATTCCGACGCAGGAGACGGCGAAGACTTCATCGATATCGAGCGGCTGCTTGGCATGGCTGCGCGGCAGGCCAAGGTGGTTGCCGTGTGCGCTGTCATTGGCCTTTTCCTGGGCGTGCTCTATTTGCAGACGACGCCGCCCAAATATCAGTCGTACGCGAGCGTGCTGATCGACGAGGGCTTGAACAAGATTGTCGACGACATTTCGGCCGCGTCGACAACCATGCAGACCGATTCCGCCATCCTGAGCCAGATCGAAATCCTGACCTCGACGCGGCTTGCTTCGGTCGTCGTCGACAAGCTGAAGCTCGACCAGAATGATGCGTTCATGAATCCGCCCGTATCGGCTCTGGCGACGGGCGTCGGTTTCGTCCGAAGCGTGATCCAGTATGTCCGCCCCAGCCCTTCCATGCCGGGTGTTGGCGACATCAGCAAGCTCGACCCCGCCGCCCGCGACGCGCTGATGGCGACGTCGCGTCGCGACTACGCAATCCTCAAGCTGCAAAGCGAGGTGCAGGCGGAGCGCGTCGGGCGAAGCTTCGTGATCACGCTAGGTTATCAGGCGACGGATCCGACCCTCGCAAACGCGGTCACCAAAGCCTATGCCGATGCCTATCTCGCCGATCAGCTCGATGCCAGCTTCGACGCCACCGAGCGGGCGGCGGTCTGGCTGCAGGGTCGGCTGACGGAACTGCGCCAGAGTTCCCAGGCAGCCTCGCTCGCCGTTGAGAAATTCAGGGCCGAACACGGGCTCGCCGCCAACAGCGATGGCCAGCTGATGAGCGACAAGCAGCTCTCCGATCTCAATGCGCAGCTCATCGTGGCGCAGGCCGACACCGCGCGCGCCAGCGCCCGCTACCAGCAGTACAAGGCGATTGTCGACAGCGGTTCCGACAACGCCTTCAAGGATGCCGCCATATCGAGCGACCAGCCGAGCAGTTCGGTCATCGCGGCGCTCAAGACCCGCTACCTGGCGGTGTCCAAGCGGCTGCAGGACGTCGAGGCGAATTTCGGTCCCGAGCATCCACAGGCGGTTGCACTCGCCAAAGAGAAGGCCGACATCTCGACCCAGATTTTCGGCGAACTGAAGCAGCTGACCGAAAGCTATCGCAACGAATATGAGGTGGCGCAGACCCGCGAGACCGCGCTCAGGGCCAACGTAGCGGCCGCACAAGGCAAGAGCTCCGTCGACAACCAGACGCAAGTCAAGCTGCGTGAACTCGATCAGCAGGCGACGGCGCTCACCACGCTCTATCAGACATTCCTCGGCCGTTATGAGGAAGCCGCGCAGCAGCAATCCTTCCCGGTCGGCAAGATCCGCATCATCTCGGACGCTTCGATGCCGCTTAGCGCGTCAAGCCCGCGCACAATTGTCGTGCTTGGCCTTTCGCTGGTTCTTGGCATGCTGATGGGCGCCGGCTTCGGAGGCCTGAACGAGTTCAACGAACGGTTCTTCAGGACCGGCGAGGATGTACGCGACCGCGTCGGTCTGAAATTCCTCGGCTATCTGCCGATGATCGGCGGCAAACTCGGCAAGGAGGAAAAGCCGGGCGAGACCCAGGTGGATGCCAAGACCGCCAAATCGCTGTCGGCTGCGGAAAAACGGGCGCGCATGCGGGTCAGCATCGATTCGCCTGCCTCGATGTTCTCCGAGACGCTGCGCAGCGCCAAGATCGCCTTCGACGTCGTATTGGAAGGGCAAGGCAGCCGCGTCATCGGCATCATCTCGGTGCTCCCCGGCGAGGGCAAGTCGACGGTCGCGGCCAATCTCGCCGGCCTGCTTGCCACCAACGGTGCCAAGACCTTGCTGATCGACGGTGACATGCGCAATCCCGGCCTCAGCCGGGGCCTTGGCATGGAAGCCGAGCAGGGCTTGATGGAGGCGGTGGTCAACGGCCTGACCTGGCAGTCCGTCGGCAAGATCGACAGGCAGACGAAGCTGGCGATCATCCCGGCAGCGCTGCGCGGCAACTTCTCACATACGAGCGAACTTCTCTCTTCGGCGGGCATGCGGCGTTTTGTCGAGAACGCCAAGGAGACATTCGAATACATAGTCGTCGATCTGCCGCCGCTCGGACCTGTGGTCGATGCCAAGGCCTTCGCGCCGCTGGTCGACGGTTTTGTGCTCGTCACCGAATGGGGGAGCACGCCGCGCGCAATGGTCAGGTCTATGCTGGAATCCGAACCCTACGTAGCCAACAAGATCGTCGGCGCGGTGCTGAACAAGGTCGATCTGAAGAAGCTGGCCAAATACGGGTCGTTCGGCGGCTCGGAGAAATTCTTCGACAAATACTCGACTTACTATCTGGAAAAGTCGGAGGTGCGCGGCAAGGCACCGGTCTGATTTGACCGCTGCCAGGACAAAGCCGGCCGCGTTCCGTTCATCGTGACTGGACGCTCCGGCGCGGACGATCGCCACCCAAGCATCGCCGCGCCGACGACGTCGTGGATCGTGTAGAGTGCATTCTCCGTGAACAATAAAAGACTGCCCGCCGATCCGGAAAAGCCGCGCCGACAGGTAAAACCGCTTCAGCGGCTCAAAGGCCGATCCCGCGCGCCTTCAGGGCGGCGGAGATCTCGTCGAGAATGACCGGATCGTCGATCGTCGCCGGCATCGTCCATTCTTCCTTGTCGGCGATCTTTTGCATGGTGCCGCGCAGGATCTTGCCCGAGCGCGTCTTGGGCAGGCGCTTGATCGTCACCACCGTCTTGAAGGCGGCGACCGGGCCGATGCGTTCGCGCACCAGGCCGACCACTTCACCTTCGATCAGGCCGATATCGCGCGTCACGCCCGCATTCAGCACCACAAAGCCGAGCGGAATCTGCCCCTTCATCGCATCGGCAATGCCGATGACCGCGCATTCGGCGACATCGGGATGGGCCGAAAGCACCTCCTCCATGGCGCCGGTCGACAGCCGGTGGCCGGCGACATTGATGATGTCGTCGGTGCGGGCCATGACGTAGAGATAGCCGTCCTCGTCGACCATGCCGGCATCCGCGGTCTTGTAGAAGCCAGGGAACTCGTCGAGATAGGCTTGGCGGAAGCGTTGATCGGCGTTCCACAGCGTCGGCAGGCAGCCGGCTGGCAGCGGCAGCTTGACCACCACATTGCCCAGTGTGCCGCGCGGCACCTCGTGGCCCGCATCGTCGAGCACGCGAATGTCGTAGCCCGGCATAGGCACGCCCGGCGAGCCGTATTTCACCGGCAGCAGGCCAAGGCCGGCGGGATTGATCGTCATCGGTGAGCCGGTCTCGGTCTGCCACCAATGGTCGATGACCGGCACGTTCAGCTTCTGCTCCGCCCATTTGATGGTTTCCGGGTCGGCGCGCTCGCCGGCAAGGAACAGCGTGCGGAATTTCGACAAATCGTATTTAGCAATGAACTCGCCCTTCGGATCCTGCCCCTTGATGGCGCGGAATGCGGTCGGCGCAGTGAAAAGTGCGACGACGCCATATTCCGATATCACGCGCCAGTAGGTGCCGGCATCGGGCGTGCCGACAGGCTTGCCCTCGAACAGGATGCTGGTGCAGCCATGCAGCAGCGGCCCGTAGACGATGTAGGAATGCCCGACTACCCAGCCGACATCGGATGCTGCCCAGAACACCTCGCCCGGCTTGACGCCGAACTCGTTCTCCATCGTCCATTTCAGAGCGACCATGTGACCGCCATTGTCGCGCACGATGCCCTTGGGCTGGCCGGTCGTGCCCGATGTGTAGATGATGTAGAGCGGGTCGGTGGCAAACACCGGCACGCAATCGACATTGGCGCCCGCTGCCCGTTCGCGGGCGACGGCATCGGCGTAGTCGATGTCGAAATGCTCCTTGAGGTCGCAGCGCAGCTGGTCGCGCTGCAGGATCAGGCAGGCGTCCGGCTTGTGGCGGGAGATCTCTATCGCCTTGTCGAGCAGCGGCTTGTAGGCGACGACGCGACCCGGCTCCAGGCCGCAGGAAGCGGAAATGATCAGCTTCGGTCTGGCATCGTCGATGCGGGTGGCAAGCTCATGCGAGGCAAAGCCGCCGAACACCACGGAATGCACCGCGCCGATGCGGGCACAGGCAAGCATGGCGATGGCCGCCTCCGCCACCATCGGCATGTAGATAATGACGCGGTCGCCCTTGCCGATGTCGCGGTTCTTCAGCACCGAGGTGAGTGCGACCACCTCGCGCTTGAGTTCGGCATAGGTGAACTTCTTGACCGTACCGGTGATGGCGCTGTCATGGATCAGCGCGATCTGGTCGGCGCGTCCGCCCGCCACATGGCGGTCGATGGCGTTGTAGCAGGTGTTGCAGGTGGCGCCGGTAAACCAGCGGCCATAGACGCCGGCAGCGGCATCGAACACCTTGTCATAGGGCGAATACCAGTCGATGGCGCGGGCCGCATCCGCCCAGAATTGTTCCGGGTCGCGTTTCCAGCCCTCATAGACCTCGTGATAGCGTGAAGTCATCCGGCTCCTCCCCAGGAATGATTTTCAACTCTCCAGATAGCGCGCTCTATCCTTAGCCGCAAATGCACGCTGTTGTGCTATGACATTTGAGCTGGGCGCCAGGGGCAAGCGCTATCAAGGCCGCGACCGCCGCCTCATTGCCGTGACCGGTCAGCCGCGCCAACACGCATCGAGCGCCCTGACAGGCGGAATCCGCTTGGTGAAAGCAAGTTGTTCTAGATCGGCAAGGCCATAAGCATGAGGCCAATTCCGCCAGCAATCAGAATAGCTGTCGCCAGTGCTCTTCTGTGACGTTCGAAGCTCGTTGGAGCCCGCTCCCAATTGTAACGCATTACGCTATCTCCCCACGACCCAGGCAGGTTTTACCTTACTCCACGGAAGAAAAGCAACGGCCGAGCCGGTCAGTTCGGTTGCTTGTCGCCTCGCCTTGACGACTATTTCTGGACGTTTCCTGTCGGGAACGGCCAGCGGAGGCGATTTCGCGACCGGGAGGATTTGTCAAAAGGCAAACCGCAGGTGCCTCCCGGCGGCGGGGAGTTCGAGGTCGGGTGGCGTGAGAGATGGCAGCATCAACCCGGACTATGTTGCGGATCAAAGGGAGAAGATGGTGCAGAAAACCGGGGTGGAAGCCAGCTTTACATGCCCCAGCGCAGCGCCGCCGTGTGTACCGGCGCGTCCCAGAATGCGGTCGTCTCATCGTCGAGCATGGTGAGTGTGATCGAGCAGCCGGCCATGTCGAGCGAGGTGACGTAGGAGCCGACCAGCGAACGGGTCACCGTCACGCCATGAGTCTCAAAGATCGCCCGCGCGCTGTTGTACATCAGGTAGAGTTCCATCAGCGGCGTGCCGCCGAAGCCATTGACGAACAGCAGCGCCGGGCCTTTCGCCCTGTCGCCGAGATCGCCCAGGATCGCGGCACAAATCTCCTGTGCGATAGCATCGGCGCTTTTCAACGTGTCGCGCCGGCGGCCGGGTTCGCCATGGATGCCGACGCCGAATTCCATTTCGCCGTCGCCGATGTCGAAAGTTGGCTTGCCCGATGCCGGGACCGTGCAACTGGTCAGTGCCACGCCCATCGAGCGGGTTGCAGCGTTGACGCGATCGCCCAGATTTTTCAAGGCCGCCAGCGCCAGGCCATGTTCGGCCGCCGCTCCAACGATCTTTTCCACCACCAGCGTGCCGGCGACGCCGCGCCGGCCGGTTGTAAAGGATGAGTTCTCGACGGCGACATCGTCATTGGTCACGATCTGCTGGACGCCTTCCGACATCTCGGCCGCCATGTCGAAATTCATCACGTCGCCCTCATAGTTCTTGACGATGAACAGGCAGCCGGCGCCGGTGTCGACGGCTTCGGCCGCTGCCAGCATCTGGTCCGGTGTCGGCGAGGTGAACACCTGGCCGGGGCAGGCGGCGTCCAGCATGCCGTGACCGACAAAGCCGCCATGCAGCGGCTCGTGGCCGGAGCCGCCGCCTGAGATCAGCGCCACCTTGCCCGGCCGCAAGGTCTTGCGGCGGACAAATTTGCGCTCGTCGCCAAGCACGAGAATGTCGGCATGGGCAGCCGCGAAACCGTCGAGGCTCTCTGTCAGCACCGTGTCCACCGAATTCATGAATTTCTTCACGGCCGTCTCCTCCCGAAATAGGCCTGACATCAAAGCAATTCCAGGAAAAGTGTGTAACGGTTTTCCGTCCGGAATTGCGTACAAACTCCAAGGGGTCAGCCACCCTTGCCGGTGATGCTGGTGATCTTCTGGATGAAATCGTTCACAGCCCTGTCGAGCGCGGCGTTCTGCTTGTCGTCGCCGAAATCCGGCACGACGAGCGAGACATGACGCGTCTTGCGCATGCCTGCCGCGACCGACATTTTTCCCGGATGCGCCTGATGATAGGCCGCGAGAAACTGATCGCGCTCTGCCGGGCTGAAATGGCACACCGAAAATATAGCCGGCAAATGTTTGGACGGAATCGGGATCGAATAGGCCGGACTGGAAATCTGCGTGACGAAGCTGCGGTGTTTGCCGAGCGCGTCTGCAAGGCGCTGGCGCATGCCGGACGGACGCTGGTCGATGACGTTCGACAGGATCGTCTTGTAGGCGCGGATTGCCTCTTCGGAGCCGGGTTCGGGTTTCTTGTCGATCATGCCAGCCGCGCCTAAATCGAAACGTCGGCGATGGCCGCCTTGGCCATGGCGAGTTGCGCCGGAGCGACGGAAAGGTCGCGCAGGCCGGCTTCGAGCAGTGACGGGATCGAGGCGGGATCGCCGCCGGCATCGCCGCACAGGCTGACCGGGATTTCTTCACGCAGGCCAAACGCGGAGACGGCAGCGATCAGCCGCAGCACGGCAGGATGACGAACCGAATTCAGATGTGCCACCGCGGCATTGTCGCGGGCCGCCGCCATGACGTATTGGGTGAGATCGTTTGAGCCGATAGAGAAAAAGGCGGCCTCGGCAAACGCTTCCGGCGCGATCGCCACCGAAGGCACTTCGGCCATGATGCCGAGTGGCGGCATCTTTTGGGCGATGCCGCGCGCGGCAAGCGCGGCCTGTTCCTCAGCGAACATCGCCGCTGCCTGCCTGTATTCCTCAATAACCGCGATCATCGGGAACATCACCTTCAGGCTGCCGTGCACGGCAGCGCGCAACAGCGCACGGATCTGTACACGAAAAACCTCCGGTCTTGCCAGCGACAGCCTGATGCCGCGCAGGCCAAGAAACGGGTTGCTCTCCTCGACGGTGAAGCCGGGCACCGGCTTGTCGCCGCCGGCATCGACGGTACGGATCGTCACCGGCTTGTCGCCGGCCCACTCCAGCACCTTGCGGTAGGCGCGATATTGCGTCTCCTCATCCGGAAGCGTCCTGCCGAAGAGGAATTCGGTGCGCATCAGCCCGACACCGTCGCAGGTGGCGATGTCGATGCCGTCGACTTCGGACGGGTCGGCGATGTTGACCTGCACGCGAACGGGCGTGCCGGTTCTGGTCACCGCCGGCCGTGCCAGGAAAGTCCCGGCCCGGTAGCGGCGCGCCGAGAACGATGACGACGATTGGCGAAAGGCGGCGATATCGGCCTTGGAGGGCGACAGCACGATGCCGCCATGTTCTGCGTCGAGCAGGGCGATGCCCGAGGGGTGAGCCGGCGAAGCGCCCAGCCCGACGACCATGGGAACGCCGCGCGAGCGCGCCAGCATGGCGACGTGGCTGGCGGTGCTGCCTGCCTCCAGCGCGATGCCGCCGCCGCCGCTCCAATCGGTTTCGAGAAAGCGCGTCGGCGCGATGTCCTCGCCATAGAGAATGGCGCCGGCCGGTGCCTGGATGTCGCTATCCTTGACCAGTGCCCGCAGCACCTGGTCCCTTATGTCGCGTATGTCGGCGGCACGTGCGCGGAAATAGTCCTGGTCCGAGGCATCGTAGCCGGCAATCTCGGCGTCGAGCGCCTGTCGCCACGCCACATCGGCGGGTTGACCAGCCCCTATCGCGGCAAAGGCCGGGCGGCTCAGTGCATCGTCCTCCAGCATGGCGATTTGAAATTCAAGAATGTCGGCAGCGTCGTCGTCGGCGGTTTGGATCAAAGCGGCGAGACGAGCCGCCGCACTGCCGATTGCGGTCTCAAGCGCGGCTTTCTCATCGTCGGCTGTTTCCTTGCCGACATAGGATGCGGCAATCCGGTCGAAATCGAACAGCGGCCCCTCGGCATAGCCGGCCGAGGCCGAAATGCCTTGCAGCCTAAGCGGTTCGGACATGGTCCGTGCCTTCATCGAAATCGCGGCGCACCAGCTCGACCAGCGCGTCAACGGCATCATTGGCGCCGTCGCCGCTGGCCCTGATATGCAGCACCGTACCCTTCGGCGCCTTGGTCGCCATCACCTTGACGATGCTCTTGGCGTCGAACCATGGCCCGTTGGCGGCCAGCGCTATTTCCACCTCAGCGGCAAAAGTCTTGGCCAGCTTGGTGAACTTCACCGAAGGACGCGCGTGCAGGCCCACCTCGTGGGTGATCACAACGGTCGCTTCGGCGGATGCGGACATGTCTTCAAGCTTCCCGTTCGCTCACGACGGCGACAATTCATGCGCCGTCGCCACCACTTCCTTCAGCGAGGCGCCGCCGGACGCCTCGGTCGCCGCCATCACCGCGCCTTCGACGATCGGCGCGTTGCACACGATGATCTTTTGCGACCGGGGCTCGCCGATCAAATCCACCGCCATTTCACTGTTGGTCTCGGCGCCGCCGAGATCGACCAGGATGGCGACACCGGCCTCCGACCAGGCTCTGTCGATGGCGGCCATGATGGCCTCGACATTGGTGCCGAGTCCGCCATGGCCGTTTCCGCCGCACCACGCAAGCGGCACTTCGTCGCCCACCATCTGCCGCACCATGTCGGCCGTGCCCTCGGCGACCAGCGGCGAATGCGAAACGATGACGATGCCGACATTGCTCATGGCTGACGTTCCAGCATCTCGACGATCGTGCGTACCAGAAGCGCGGTCGAACGTGCGCCGGCATCCATGTGGCCGATCGAGCGGTCGCCGAGGAACGAGGCGCGGCCACGCAGGGCCTTCATCGGCACGGTCGCCTTAGCCGCAGCGTCGGCGACATCGGCGATTTCCGATCCAGTCTTGCCCACGACCAACGCATCATGCGCCGGCTGTAGGACGTCGAGCATGGTTTTTTGTCCAACCTGTGACTTGCCGCGCGCGGCCACCGCTTCGATCGCCTTGCCGAAGGCCGCGGTCAGATTGGTGCGATCGGGCTCCGCCGAAATTTCCTTGCCGAGCGCCATGAACAAAGTTCCGAACAGCGGGCCGGAAGCGCCGCCGACCGTCATTACCAGCTTGGTGCCGATCGCCTTCAGCGCCTCGGGCACTGGCTTGGCAGCAAACATCTCGGCCTCGGCCCGCACCGCCTCGAAGCCGCGCTTCATGTTCAACCCGTGGTCGCCGTCGCCGATCGCCTGGTCGAGCGCCGTCAACTCTTCGGCGTGCGCGGCAATCGTGTCCGCGGCAGCCGTTATCAGCCCGGCAAGGTTCAGCGCCGCCATATCACCCGCATTCCTGGTTTCCACCCTTCCGGCAGTATCGAAAGAACGCTCATTCGACAACTGGAGCATGCATCAGGCCGCTTCGTGCAGCGCGGCGGCGGCCGCGAAGACCTCGGCCACCGCATAGGCGCCGGGGTCCACAACGCCTTGCAGCTTGCTGCCGACATAGGCGGATCGTCCGGCTTTCGCCTTCTCCATGGAGGAGGTAGCCTCTGCGCCGCGTCGGGCCGCTGTTGCCGCATCTTCCAGGCCATTGGCGTCGAGCGCTTTCAGGGCCGGTTCCAAGGCATCGACCATGGTCCGGTCCCCGATCCTTGCACCGCCATAGAAGGTCATCCGCTCCAGGCCGGCCAGCAGCGCCTTGGCCAGTTTGGCCCCGCTGTCCAAACCCTGAGCCGCCGCCGTGAAAAAGATCGACAGCAGCACGCCGCTGGAGCCGCCCATGGACGCGCTCAGAATGTCACCTATCGCACCAAGGGTCGCGGCAGGTTCGGCAAGCGGCAGCGTGTCGAGCCGTTCCAGAACGCTGCGTGCGCCGGTCGCTGCCGTCGAGCCGGTGTCGCCGTCACCCGCCTTGGCATCCAGCACGTTCAAGGTGCCTTCGAGCGCGATCAATCTTTCGCAGACCGTGACGATCAGGCGTCTGGTGTTTGCATCCTGGCTGGGCTTGCACGCCGCACTTTGCCCGGCCGCTTTCGACATCGGCAAGACGGCAGGCGGCACAACAGGCTTTGCCGGCATCCAGGCATGCGGGCCGACTGGCGCCAGCAAGGCTGTTTCGCGTGCCGCGTCGAGCCGGATCAGCGACAGCGAAAAACCGTTCATGTTGAGCGCCGTCATCAGCGGGCCTGGGCCGATGGTCAGCTTGATCGCTTTGGCCAGCGGCGAAGCCAGCACCGCGTTGGCGATGACAGACATTTCGAGTGGTGGCACCGAGCCGAGATTGTTGATCAGCAGGGCGTAGCTGGCCGCAGGGTCGAGCCGTGCCGACAGGCGCTCGGCCATGACCGCGACCAGCCTGTCGGCGCTCTGCACTGCAATGCGCTCGACGCCCGGCTCGCCATGAATGCCGAGGCCGAGCTCGCCGTCATTTTCGCCGAACCGGTCTTCATGCGGCTGACCGGGGATCGAGCAGGACGACAGCGACATGCCGAACGAAACGATATCCTTCGCCGCCGCGCGCGCGGCTGCCGCAACGGACGCCAGGTCATGGCCGGTTTCCGACAGATGGCCAGCGATCTTGTGCACGAACAAGGTGCCGGCAACGCCGCGCGGCTGGGTGATGTCAGGCAAAGCGATGTCGTCGGCGACGATCACCATCTCGACGCGAAACCCTTCGGCGCGCGCCTTCTCGGCCGCGAGGCCGAAATTGAGGCGGTCACCTGTGTAGTTCTTGACGATGAGCAGGCAGCCGGCCGGGCCGGTCACCGCGCGGATGGCCGCCAGCACCGCTTCGACGCTTGGCGAGGCAAAGATCTCGCCCGAGACCGCCGCTGTCAGCATGCCATTGCCGACGAAGCCGGTATGCGATGGTTCGTGCCCGGCGCCACCGCCGGAGACGATGCTGACCTTCGTCTTGTCCCAACCGGCGCGCAGGATGACCTTGATTTCGGGATAGCCATCGAGACGGGCGAGATCGCCCGCGCCAATAGTTCGCAACAGGCCGTCCAGCGCCTCGGTGACGATCGTTTCCCTGCGATTGAAAAAGTGCTTCATCGAATTGATCCCGTACCCGCAAAGTCAAAAAACCGGTGCTGAACCCTTGGCAGGCAAACACCGAAAACCGCTCACATCAGCCCGTTCACATCAGTCGTTGTCCATCGGCGCCAAAATACAGCGGCGACCGGTAGCGGATCACCACTCTGTCGCCCTGCGCCAGATCCGTGTCGGGATCGGTAAGCGTCACCAGTTTCTTGGTTCCCATCGTCACATGCAGGTGGTTCTGGTCGCCGAGATGCTCCACCCAGTCGACGACGCCGTCGGCATGGCCGTTGACAGCCTTCTCGATCGCCAGATGTTCGGTGCGGGCGCCGATCGTCTTGGTTCCCGCCGGCGCGCCACTATCGGGCAGCAATCCCGTCGGCAGGAGATTGATTGCCGGCTGGCCGAGTCTTGCTGCGACATGCAGGTTAGCCGGCTCAGAATAGATCGTCCGCGGAGAACCGATCTGCACCAGCTCGCCATCGGCAAGAATGCCGATGCGATCGGCCATGGTCATCGCCTCGATCTGGTCATGCGTGACGTAGAGCATGGTGGCGCCGAGCTCGGTCTGGATGCGCTTGAGCTCAAGCCTGAGGTCCCCGCGCAGCTTGGCGTCCAGCGATGACAGCGGCTCGTCCATCAGATAAATCGATGGCTTGCGCACCAGCGCGCGGCCGATGGCGACGCGCTGCATTTCGCCGCCCGAAAGCTTGGTCGAACGGTTGGCGAGCTTGTGATGGATGCGCACCATCCTCGCCACCTCCTCGACCCGGCGGCGGATCTGGTCTTCCGGCATTTTCCGCGCCGGCGAGCGCAGCGGGAAGGCGAGATTGTCGAACACCGACAGATGCGGATAGAGCGAATATTGCTGGAACACGAAAGCCGTGTCGCGCTCGGCCGGCGACAGCGTCGTGGCAATGTGGCCGCCGATTTCGATCGTGCCGGAATCCGGCCGCTCCAGCCCGGCGATGAGCCGCAGCGTCGTCGTCTTGCCGGCCCCGGTCGGTCCGAGCAGCACGACGAACTCACCATCAGATATATGCAGGTCGAGGCCGTTGACGGCGGCATGATCGCCAAAACTCTTGGTCACGTTCCTGATGCACACGTCAGCCATGACGAACCCTCCGCTCAGAGGCGACATCGTGGATCGCGGTTCGCACCGCACGACCGGATCCTTTCTCGAACAGCGACAGCCGCGCGCTGCTAAGCGTTAGGCCGACATGATCGCCGGTGGAGAGCCGGATTTCGGCCGGCACGCGTGCCTTGATGATGCCGTCCGCCGTCTCCACCGCGACAATCTGCGTGGTGCCGAGATATTCGGTGCCATAGATGGCGCCGCGCAGCTTCGAATTGTCGTCGAAGCGGATGTGCTCAGGCCTGATGCCGAGCGCCATGTCGGCCGGCGCAATATCCTCGCGCACCTCCGGCACCGCTACTTTCGCACCCTGCACGACGATCTCCCTGGCACCTTTCGCCAATCCACCGCCAAATCCCAAGAAATTCATCGGCGGCGAGCCGATGAAGTCGGCGACGAACATGGTCGCCGGGCGGTCGTAGATTTCGCGTGGTGTGCCGAACTGTTCGATGACGCCATGATTCATCACCGCGATCTTGTCGGCCATCGACATCGCTTCCATCTGGTCGTGCGTGACATAGACCGTCGTGGCGTGGATGCGGTTGTGCAACTCGCGCAGCTCATGCACCATCAAATCGCGGAATTCGGTGTCGAGCGTGCCAAGTGGCTCGTCCATCAGGAAGCATTTTGGCCGTCGCACGATGGCACGGCCGAGCGCCACGCGCTGGCGGTCGCCACCGGCAAGGCCGGAGACGGATTTGTCGAGCAGATGGTCGATGCGCAGCAGCTTCGCAGTCTCCTCGACCCGCGTGCGGATCTCGGCCGACGGCATGCCTTGCGCGAGGAGCGGAAAGCCGATGTTCTTGCGCACGTTCATGTGCGGATAGAGCGCGAACAACTGGAAGACGAAGGCGATGTCGCGCTCGCGTGCCCGCAGCATGGTGACATCGTCGCCGCCAAGCAGGATCTGGCCGCCGGTCGGCAATTCGAGCCCGGCGATCATACGCAATGTCGTCGTCTTGCCGCAGCCCGATGGCCCGAGCATGACGAAGAACTCGCCATCCTCGACGACGAAGTTGGAATCCTGCACGGCGACGAAATCGCCGAAGGCCTTTCTCAGGTGCTGGACGCGAATTTCGGCCATGATTATTCCGGGAACTTCGAGACGACGATGAACATCACCGTGCCGGCGAGCATGGTGATGAAGGAATAGGTGTAGAGCGACAGCGCGAAGGGCTGGAACAGCATCAGGAAGCCGACGGCGATCAGCGCCGTGGCGATGTTTTCCATCAGCCCGCGCCTGGCCCAGCGAGGCCATGATGATTTCCTGGAGATGGCGGCGCGCGTCATACGTAGCCTTCCTTTTCCACACCCAAAGGGAGAGATGGCTGCCAGGTGGTTCCCCCACTCCGTCGCTGTTTCGCAGCGCCACCTCTCCCCCCTCCGGAGGGAGAGGAAGGGAGCCTGGCTGAATTAGGTTCGCGCCCTTCCTCTACCCCGTCGATCGGGGGAGAGGTGTCGTGCTATGCTCGACGGTGTGGGGGTCGACCTGGCGCGGCGCCAGACGATACATGTGCCCGCTTGCCATGCGCGCTATCGCTAAATGCTAAGCGTTCGCAAGTGTGTCGATCCCGTAGCCGTGAACGAGGAGAAGGGAAACGGTGACACCGGCGGTCTCTTATTCCCACATCAATCATTTGCGCACCGCGCCGAAGGTGATGCCGCGCAGCAATTGTTTGCGAAGCAGGATTGTGAAGACCAGGATCGGCACCAGGAAGATCGTCGTGCCGGCTGCCACCGCCGGCCAGTCCTGGCCGCCTTCGCCGATGATGGTCGGGATGAAGGGCGGCGCGGTCTGCGCCGTGCCGGAGGTCAGGAGAGCGGCGAAGGCATATTCGTTCCAGGCGAAGATCAGGCAGAAGATGGCGGTCGCGGCGATGCCGGTCGTCGCCTGCGGCAGCACGGTGCGCCAGAACGCCTGCAGCCGAGTATAGCCGTCGATCATCGCCGCTTCCTCATATTCGCGCGGGATCTCGTCGATGAAGCCTTTCAGCAGCCATACAGCCAGCGACACGTTGACCGCCGTGTAGAGCAGGATCATGCCGAGAGCGGTGTCCGACAGGCCAAGCTCGCGGTACATCAGGTAGATCGGAATGGCGACGGCGATCGGTGGCATGAAGCGCGTCGACAGGATGAAGAACAAAAGGTCGTCGGCGAGCGGCACCTTGAAGCGCGAGAAGCCGTAGGCCGACAGCGTGCCGAGAAACACCGCGCAGAAGGTCGAACCGAAGGCGATGATCAGCGAGTTGACGAAACGCGGCAGGAAGTTGGACGGACCGGCGATCACCATGTTGCGCTTGCGCGTGGTCTCGTCGCAGAAGCCGGTCGCCGGACCCAGCGAGTTGATATATTCGGGCGTCTGCCGGGTCCGCGTCGTGAACAGGTTGCAGTAGCCCTCGAGGCTAGGCTGGAACAGGATCTTCGGCGGATAGGCGATCGAATCCGGCGGCGTCTTGAAGCTGGTGGCGAATATCCACAGCAGCGGCACGATCGAGATCAACGCATAGGCAATGATGATCGCGCCGGCGATGCGCTTCGAGTTGGCCGAGGGTGCGACGACCGAGTGGGCTGTGGTCAGGCTCATCTCTGCTTCACCTTGTTGAGCGCCTTGACGTAGATGTTGGCCAGCCCGAACACCGCGACGAACAGGATGATGGCGAAAGCCGAGGAATAGCCCGTACGCCAGCTCTCGAAGGCCTGCCGCTTCAGCGTGATCGAGGCGACTTCGGTGGTCGAGCCCGGCCCGCCTCCGGTCAACAGGTTGACCATGTCGAACATCTTGAAGTTCTCGATGCCGCGAAACAGCACCGCCAGCATGATGAAGGGCAGCGCCATCGGCAGCGTGATCGACCAGAACTGCCGCCAGTTTGAGGCGCGGTCGACCTCGGCCGCCTCATAGATGTATTCGGGGATGGAGCGTAAGCCCGCGAGGCAGATCAGCATCACATAGGGCGTCCACATCCACGTATCGACGATGATGATCGACCAGGGCGCCAGCGAGACGTTGGAGAGCATCTGGATATCGGTAGGCGGAATCCTCGTGACGAAGGAAATCGCATAGGCGAACAGGCCGATCTGCGGCTCGTAGAGGAAGCGCCAGAAATTGCCGACCACCGCCGGCGACAGCATCATCGGCACCAGGATCAGCGTCGTCCAGAAGGCATGGCCGCGAAACTTCCTGTCGATCAGCCAGGCCAGCGTGAAGCCGATCAGCGTCTGCAACAGGATGGTCCAGAACACGAAATGCGCCGTGGTCTGCATGGCGAGCCAGATATCCTTGTCGCCGAGGATGCGCTGGTAGTTGGCAAAGCCGAGGTTCTTCACCACTTCGTTCGGGCGGTTGGCCCGGTAGTTGGTAAACGACAGGTAGATCGCCCAAAACAGCGGGAAGATGTTGATGGCGAGCAGCAACAGGATCGTCGGCGAGATGAACAGCCAGGCGAGACCCTTGTCGCTGATGCCCCGGACCTTGCGGGCCAACGGTTCCGGGGTCGCCCGGGCAACGTTCTCCGCGGTCCGATTGAGCATGGTCAGTCCTGCTTCGGTCACTTGGTCGTCTCTGTCATGGAATTTATCTGAACCGCGTCCCGTGCCAAGGCGGCACGGGACCAAGAGCATGATGCCGAAAAGTGTGCAGCGGTTTCGGACGACATCATGCTCTCTCTTTTTTCCCCGGAGGCGGATGATTTCTGGTCGATTCGACCTGAAAATCATCCGCCTCTGGGGCCTAGCTCGGGAGGAGCCGATTACATCTTGCCATCGTCCTGGAAGACCTGCGTCCAGTCTTTGACGAGACCGTCGAGTGCGTCCTTGGCCGATCCCTGGCCGGCGACGACATAGTCGTGGAAGCGCTTCTGCGAGGCCTGCAGCAGCGGTGCGTAGCTAGGCTCGGCCCAGAAGTCCTTCACGATGGCCATCGAGTCGAGGAAGGTCTGCGCGTAGGGCTGGCTGGCCGGGAAGGCCGGATCCTTGACCACCGCGTTCAGGCAGGAATAGCCGCCGAGCGACCACCACTTGGACTGCACGTCCTTGTTGGCGAACCACTTGATGTATTTCAGCGCCGCTTCCTGCTTGTCGGAATAGGACACCACCGAGATGCCCTGGCCGCCGAGTTGGGCGAACTGCTCGCCGTCGGGACCCTTCGGGTTGACGAAGTAGCCGATCTTGTCGCCGCCGACATTCTCGTCCTTCTGCAGGCCCGGCCATGTGAAGGCGAAATTCATATGCATCGCCACCTGGCCGGATTTGAAGGCATCGACACCTTCGCCCATGTAGCTGTTCGAGGCGCCTGGCGGCGTGCAGCAATCATAGAGCGCCTTGTAGAACTCCAGCCCCTTCACCGACTTGTCGGAGTTGACGAAGCCTTCCATCTCGTAGGGTTTCTTGGGGTTCTCGTATTGGAAGCCATGGCTGTAGAGTACATCCATGGCGCCCATGGTGATGCCTTCAGAGCCGCGCTCGGTATAGATCGAGGCGCCGTAGACGGTCTTGCCGTCGATCTCACGCTTCTGGAAGAATTCGGCGACCTGCTTCAGCTGGTCGAAGGTGGTCGGCGGGCCGAGATCCCAGCCATACTTCTCCTTGAATTCCTTCTGCAGTTCCGGCTTGGAGAACCAGTCCTTGCGATAGGTCCAGCCGACGACGTCGCCCATGGCCGGCAGCGCCCAGTAGTTCGGCGTGTTCTTCGGCCATTCGGAGTAACCGACGACCGTCGCCGGCACGAAGTCGTCCATGCTGATCTTCTCCTTGTCGAAGAAGTCGTTCAGCTTGACGTAGTGGCCGTTCTCGGCGGCGCCGCCGATCCATTGGCTGTCGCCGATGATCAGGTCGCACAGCTTGCCATGCGAATTCAGCTCGTTGAGGAACCGGTCGGCATAATTGGTCCACGGCACGAATTCGAATTTCATGCCGATGCCGGTTTCCTTGGTAAAATCCTTGGACAGTTCGACAAGCGCGTTTGCCGGATCCCAGGCAGCCCAGCACAGCGTCAGGTCTTCAGCGTGCGCGACGTTCGAGACGGCTGTCGACGCTGTAATCGCCGAGGTGAGTCCCAACGCCAGTTTCAATCTCGATTTCATGCCTTCCTCCCATTTGCGAAACGCGTCCGGATGACGGTTTCAAAAGCCCTCAACCCCTCTCCTCAGGGGCCCAAACATGGCGGCGCGGCAGCGCGGCAGATGTTTAGTAATTTGTTTAGTGATGCAATTTTTACTAAACAAGGCAAGCGAATTCGTTGCTGCGCCGCAGCATGCCGGGGACGGTGTCTGAAAACGTTCGACAAAGTGCTGCTCGCTCGTCGGGCGTTCGAAGCGGTGCAGCCAACAGGAGCAGGGCCGAGGGGGGTCGCGCCGATCAGTCGACCTGTTTGGTGCTCACCATGACCGGCCTGATTGGCGGCGGTGGTGGCAGCAGCGCACGAATGTCGGCGAACGGGAAAACAGGTTCGAAGCGGAAGGCCTCGGCCAGTGAACCTGGCGCGCCGTTGCACTGGCCTGAGCGAAAAAGGTTCTGCGTTCGCGTGCCGTCGACGAAGCGCTCGGGATCCTGCGACTGATGCTTGCGGATCGCCTTGGCCTTGACGTCGGCATGCGCGGAAATGTCGACATAATGCGTCGGCGAAAAACCGGTGCCGCCCATCGTGTCGGCATGCAGCACCGGGACTGTGAACGAGGCCGCGATGCGCACGCCGTCGGAAAGCGCACGATGGTCGGCGTGATAGTCGTTGGGCGCATGCGTGATCGCCAGATCCGGCATGGTCTCGCCGATCAGCATTTTCAGCGCACCAATCAACGCCGCATCGGCCACCAGTTCGCCGTCGGGAAAGTCGAGGAAGCGCAGCGTCGCCCCGAGCAGCGCGGCCGCGGCCGTCGCTTCCGCACGACGAACGCGAGCGAGAATCGTGGGATCGCTCGTGCCGCCCCTGGCACCATCCGTGGCTATGGCAGAAGTGAGTTCTGCGCCTTGCGCGGCATAGGCGGCCATCGTACCGAACATGAAGATCTCGATGTCGTCCGGATGCGCACCGAGCGC